>NZ_JBXFWG010000038.1:0-42760 GCF_056854535.1 Stenotrophomonas sp. STEN054
GTACCCCCCCCCCGCGGCCGGGCCCGCGCGCCCCCCCCGCGCGGGCCCCCGCGGGCGGCCCCCCCCCCCCCCCCCGGGCCCCCCCCGGCCGCTACCGATGGCGGTCAGGTGCCGACGTGCACGCGGTTGGCGTGCTCGGCCAGGCCGAGGTGGTCCAGGGCGATGTCCAGCGCCAGCACGTAGCTCTGCGCGCCGTAGCCGGCGGCGATGCCCAGGCGCTGGCCGACACCGGCCGGCAGGCGGGGTTCGGCCACGGCGCCATCGTCGTGCACTTCCACGTAGGCGTTGTGCAGGTACGGCAGCAGGCGTTGCAGGCGCAGGCTGCCGGCACAGGCGCCGGGGTCGAGCAGGGTCACCTCGCCGCGGCTGTGGTCGGCCACGCGCAACGCGTCCAGCAGTTCCTGTTCCGAACCGCAGGCGCGGATCGCCACGCTGGTGCCGGCATCGATCGCGCGGTGCACCAGTGATTTCAGCACCGGTGCCGGCAGCGGCAGGGCCGTGCGGATCAGCGGGCCGGCGGCTTCCGGGCCACGGATGATGAAGATCGACATGGCTCAGCCCTCCTGCGCCAGGCGGCGGCCGACGATGGCCAGCGACAACGGGTAGCCCGCCTGCTGGCTGCGCTGGTCGACCACCACCGCGGCCGGCCCGTGCTGCAGGCGCAGGCGTGCATCCAGGCCCGGCGCGTGCGGGGCCTGCAGTTCGATGTACGTGGCGGGCATGCGCTCCAGTGCCGCCTGCAGGGCGCCGCCCTCGGCCTGCCACTGCGCGTCGTCGGCCACGCCTACGTCCAGCAGTACCCAGTCATCGGCCTGTGCCTGGCACAGGCAGTGGCGCACATCGGACAGGCTGGCGCAGTCGTTGCACAGCACGCGATGGCCACACAGTTCCAGCGGAAGCTGCGGGCGTGGCGCCGACGACGGCGCGTGCCGGATCACCAGGAGGGTCATACACCACCTTGCACAAAGCGCCCTGCGGCGCGGTAGGCACACGATGCGCGTGCAGGCCGTAAAGGTGCGATGCCGGGGGAGGGCGTGGCGCGTAAAAGGTGCGTAACGCAAACGGGGTCGGAGCCCATTGCGCGGTGCGCAACGGGATCCGACCCCGGCTAACGCAACGAAAAACGGCGGGGTTTCCCCCGCCGTTTTGCATTTCTTACTTCAGCCCGCGGAACTTCAGCAGCGGTTCCACCGACGGGTCCTTGCCGCGGAAATCGCGGTACAGGGTCGACAGCTCCACGCTGTTGCCGCGCGAGAGGATCTTGTCGCGGAACTCCTGGCCGTTGGCCGCCGTCAGGCCACCGTGTTCGGTGAACCACTGGTAGGCGTCATGGTCCAGCACTTCGGCCCAGAAGTAGGCGTAGTAACCGGCCGAGTAGCCGCCGCCCCAGATGTGGTCGAAGTAGGTGGTGCGGTAACGCGGCGGCACCTGCGGCAGGTCGACCTTGAACTTCTTCAGCGCGCTGGCTTCGAAGGCGCCCACATCCTGCAGCGGGGCATCGGCCTTCTGCGTGTGCCAGGCCAGGTCAAGCAGTGCGGCCGACAGGTACTCGGTGGTCGCGTAGCCCTGGTTGAAGCTGCGTGCCTTGAGGATCTTGTCGACCAGTTCCTGCGGCATCGCTTCGCCGGTCTTGTAGTGCTTGGCGTAGTGGGCGAAGACCTTCGGGTCCAGCGCCCAGTGCTCGTTGAACTGCGAAGGGAACTCGACGAAGTCGCGCGAGGTGGCGGTGCCGGCAATCGACGGGTACTTCACGTTCGAGAACATGCCATGCAGGGCGTGGCCGAACTCATGGAACATGGTGGTGACGTCGTCGAAGCTGATCAGCGCAGGCTGGCCATCGGCCGGCTTGGTGAAGTTGCAGACGTTGTAGACCACCGGCTTGGCACCTGTCAGGCCGTCCTGCTCGACGAACACGTCCATCCAGGCGCCGCCGGACTTGGTGTCACGCTTGAAGTAGTCGGTGTAGAACAGGGCCAGCGAGGTGCCGTCCTTGTCGAACACTTCGTACACCTTCATGTCCGGGTTGTAGGTCGGAATGTCGGTGCGCTGCTTGAAGGTGATGCCGTACAGCTGGGTGGCGGCGTAGAAGACGCCGTTCTGCAGCACGTTGTCCAGCTCGAAGTACGGCTTGACCTGCGATTCGTCCAGGTCGTACTTGGCCTTGCGGACCTGCTCGGCGTAGAAGTCCCAATCCGAAGCGGCAACCTGGAAGCCACCCTTCTGGGCGTCGATCACCTTCTGGATCTCACCGGCTTCGGCACGGGCCTTGGCGGTGGCAGCCGGCACGGTGTCGGTCAGCAGCTTCAGCGCCGCGGCCGGGGTCTTGGCCATCTGGTCGCCCAGCTGGTAATCGGCGAAGGTCTCGAAGCCGAGCAGCTTGGCCTTCTGCGCACGCAGCTGGGCCAGGCGCTGCACGGTCTCGCGGGTGTCGTTCTTGTCGCCACGCTCGGCACGGGTTTCCGAGGCCTTCAGCACGGCAGCGCGCTGGTCGCGGTCGCTCAGCGAACCGAGCACCGGCTGCTGGGTGGTGTTCTGCAGCGGCAGCACGAACTTGCCATCCAGCTTGCGATCCTTGGCGGCGTTGGCCGCGTTGTTGATCGCGTTCTCGTCCAGGCCGGCCAGCTTGGCCTTGTCATCGACGACCACGGCCGCAGCGGCGGTTGCAGCCACCAGGCGGGTGTGGAACTGGGTGGACAGGGTGGTCTCTTCCACATTGAGCTTGCGCAGGCTCGCCTTGTCGGCGTCGGACAGCTGCGCGCCGGCGCGCACCAGGCCGTCGTAGTAATGCTCGACCAGGCGCTTCTGCACCGGGTCCAGTTCCAGCGTGTCACGCTGGTCGTACAGCGACTTCACGCGGGCGAACAGCTTCGGGTCGAGGTTGATCTCGTCCTGGTGCGCGGCCAGCTTCGGGGCGATGTCTTCCTGGATCTTCTGGCGCGCTTCGGTGCCATCGGCCTGGACCAGGCCGAAGAAGATGCGCGACACCCGGTTCAGGGTCTCGCCACTGCGCTCCATCGCCACGATGGTGTTGTCGAAGGTGGCCGGCTCGGCGTTGTCGGCGATCTTGCGGACGTCGGCCAGGTGCTGGCGCATGCCTTCTTCGAAAGCCGGCGTGTAGTCGCTGTCCTTGATCTTGTCGAACTGCGGCGCCTGGAACGGCAGCGTGCTGGCGCTCAGCAGCGGGTTGGTGGAGGCTTCGGCCGGCTGCTGGGCCGGGGAGTTCTGTGCTTCGGACACGGGGGTGGACTCCTTGCCGGAACAGGCCGCCAGCGCCAGGCTGATGGCGGCGGCCAGGACTACGGTACGCGACATGTAAAACGCTCCTTGGGCGGACGGTATGGGATACCAGCCCTCCACCCTACTCCTGTCGCGCACGCCCGGCATGTGCCGGACGTGGCGCCTCGGTTGCCGGCCGTGGCCGGCTCAGACCGTGCCGCGGGTCTTGCCCATCCAGGGCCGGTAGAACTCACGGATGGCGGCCATGTCGGCGGCATCATCGCCGGTCGGCTGGAACAGCGGGCCGATGCCGATGGTCTTTTCCGGGTAGTGGAAGTAGGCGGCCAGGATCGGCACGTCGGCCATCCGGGCGATCTTCAGGAAGCCGGCCTTCCAGTCCTTCACGGCCTTGCGGGTGCCTTCGGGGGTGATGGCGAACCACATCTTCTCGTTGTTGCGCAGCAGGTCCACGGCCTGGCCGACGGTGCCCTGCGGCGCGCTGCGGTCCAGCGGGATCACGCCCAGCTTGTGCAGCAGCGGGCCCAGCGGCCACCAGAACAGCGAGGCCTTGCCCAGCACCTTCACCTTCATGCCCAGCGCGATCTTGGCCGCCATGCCCCACAGCCCATCCCAGTTGGACGAATGCGGGGCGATGATGAAGACCACCTTGGGAACGTCGGGCAAGGTGCCTGTCACCTTCCAGCCGCCGACACGCAGGGTGCAGCGCGCCAGCCAGCGCAGGAAGGCGTTGGGCTTGACCTGCGGCATCTGCGGCGGCACGGCCGGCAGCAATGGATTCGGCTTGTTCAAGCAATCACTCCCAGTCACGTGATGAGCGACCGCGCTTGATCTGCGCGCGCCCGCGTTTGGCGTCCAGACGACGCAGTTTCGACCCGTGGGTCGGCTTGGTGGCCTTGCGTGGTTTGGGCACGCTCAACCCGGCCTGGATGAAGGCCGCCAGCCGCTCGCGCGCATCCTCGCGATTGCGATCCTGGGTCCGGAACCGTTGCGCGTCGATGACCAGCACGCCTTCGCCGGTCATCCGCCGGTCGCGGCGCGCCAGCAGGCGCTCACGCAACGGGTCGGGCAACGAGGGCGAGTTGGCCACGTCGAAGCGCAGTTCCACCGCAGTGGAAACCTTGTTGACGTTCTGCCCGCCGGCACCACTGGCACGCACGAACCGCTCGACGATCTCGCCGTCGGGGATTTCAAGCTGCGCGCTGATGGTGACCGGTCCACTGCCCATCCGCGCATTGTAGCGGCAGCCGCGTTGCCGTGGCTGCCATCGCGCACCGTATGCCGCCGATCAGGCACCGAACACGTCGCCTTCGCCTGTGCAGCGGGTATGCTGGCCATCCCATGTCCCGCAGGAAGCTTCGCATGACCCGCTTCATTCCCGCCCTGTCCACCGGACTGCGCCGTACCGTGCTGCTGCTGGCACTGGCCGCGGCCAGCGCACCGGCCCTGGCCGCGGCGCCCACCGACGCCGACATCAACCGCCTGCTGGCCGCCTCGCGTGCGCAGAGCCTGCTGGACGGCATGCTGCCACAGCTGGAGACGATGCAGCGCCAGCAGTTCGAGGACATCGCCCGGCAGCGCCAGCTGACCCCGCAGCAGACCGAACAGCTGCAGCGCATGCAGCAGCGCACCACCGCCACCCTGACCAAGGCGCTGTCCTGGCAGCAGCTGCGGCCGATGTACGTGGATCTCTACAAGAAGAGCTTCAGCAAGGAAGACGTGCTGGCGATGGCTGAGTTCTACGAGAGCTCGGCCGGGCAGAGCCTGCTGGACAAGACCCCGCTGCTGATGCAGAACGTGATGATCGCCATCCAGGAAAAGATGAAGCCGCTGATGGCCGACCTGGAGAAGGACATGCAGGCGATCCTCGACGAGCCGGAGAAGAAATAACGCCGGGACGTCGGGATGGATGGGGTCGGATCGGTTACGGCACCTGCCAGCCGAACAGGTCCAGGGCTTTCCGGAATTCACCGTCCACCGGCGCACGCACGTCCACCGTGCCGCCATCGGGGTGCGGGAAACGCAGGCGTTCGGCGTGCAGCAGCATGCGGTGCACGCCCTGCATGCGGAAATTGCGGTTGTGGCGCCCGTCACCGTGGCTGGTATCGCCGATCAGGTGATGCGAGAGGTGCTTGAGGTGGCGGCGGATCTGCCGGAAGCGGCCGGTCTGCGGCTGGCAGCGCAGCAGCGCGTAGCGCGAACTGGCGAAGTCGCCCACCGGCACCGACAGTTCGCCGGTGGCCAGGCGCTGGAAATCGGTCACCGCCGGCTTCTTCACCGGCTTGCCGGGGCCGCCGTCCAGGTCGTGGTCGACCTGCCAGGCCTCCTCGGCTGGCCAGCCACGGCAGATGGCCAGGTAATCCTTGCTCACCTCGCCGCCCATCAGCGCCTTGCCCAGCACGCTGGCGGTCTCGCGGTCGAAGGCCAGCAGCAGGCAGCCGCTGGTGGCGCGGTCCAGGCGGTGCACCAGGAAGATCGGCCGGCCCAGCTGCTCACGCAGGCGGTCGGCAAGGAAATCGTCTTCGCCACGGGCCAGCTTGCTGTCATGGACCATCAACCCGGCCGGCTTGTTGACCACGGCCAGGCGCTCGTCCAGGTGCAGCAGCTGCAGGGGGGCGGTTTCGATCTCGACCGCGGCGAGGGTGTCAGGTTCGGTGCTCACCGCGCGATTATAAGGGTGCCCCTTGCCCTGTAGAGCCGAGCCCATGCTCGCCTCCCGCAACAGCAGCCGAGCGTGGGCTCGGCTCTACAAGGCGTCCATCAGCCGTTGCGCACGGCCAGCAGTTCGCCGTTGCCCACCGGTACCAGGCTGGTGCTGAAGTCCGCGTCCGCATCCAGCAGCGCGCGCAGCGGTTCCATCTGTGCGGCGTGCGAGGTGGCGTTGTCGACTACGAGCAGGCCGCCGGGGCGCAGCACGCGACGCAGCTGCGGCCACCAGCCGGCGTACTGGTCGCGGTCCGAATCGAGGAACAACAGGTCGATGCTGGCATCGGCGGCGCTGGCCAGCCATTGCCCGGCATCGCCGTGCACCAGGCGGATGCGCCCGGCCAGGCCGCTGCGTTCGAAATTCGCCTGCGCCAGCGCGACCTTGTCAGCGGCGTACTCCAGCGTGGTGACGTGGCCATCGATGGCTGCGGCGGCTTCGGCCAGCCACAGTGTGGAATAACCATTGGAGGTGCCGATTTCCAGCACCCGCCGCGCCTGGCCGAAGCGCACCAGCACCGACAGCAGCTCACCGGTGTCGGCGGTGATGTTCAGCATGCGCCGGCCGCGCTCGGTCTCGCGCGCATCGTTGGCCCCGCCGTGGCGAGCCAGCTCATCCTTCAGGGCCTGCAGGGCGGCGCTCATCGCCACCACGCGCGGGCCAGCGCGAAGGCACCCACCGCGGCGGCGCCCAGGCTCAGCACCGGCAGGTCGCCCCAGTACCAGCCCGGCGGCTGCAGCACGTACATCAGCGTGGCGATGGCCAGCAGGCCGACGCCGGTGATGGCACCGACCGCGCGCTTCTGCAGGCGCTGCAGGCTGGCATCGAGGGTGACCAGGTCACGCGAGCGCATCGCCAGTTCATGGCGGCCTTCCACCTGCTGGGTCAGCCAGGCGTGCACCAGGCGCGGCATGTCCGGCGCGTGGGTCATGATTTCCGGCAGGCGCTTGCCGATCTCGCGCACGACCCGGCGCGGGCTGTAACGCTCGCGCAGGATCTTCGCCAGCACCGGCTTGGCCACCGCCCAGATGTCAATCTGCGGATCCAGCTGGCGGCCCACGCCTTCGATGTTCAGCAGGGTCTTCTGCAGCAGGATCAGCTGCGGCTGCAGGGTCAGCTGGTAGCGCTGGGCTACCCGGAACAGCTTCAACAGCACCTCGGCCAGCGAGATCTGCGACAGCGGGCGGGTGAAGTACGGTTCGCACACCGACCGCACCGCCGCTTCCAGGTCGTCGATGCGCACGTTGTCCGGCATCCAGCGCGCCTGCACGTGCAGTTCGGCGATGCGGCGGTAGTCGCGGTTGAAGATGGCCATGAAGTTCTCGGCCAGGTAGTACTGATCTTCCTGCGAGAGCTGGCCCATGATGCCGAAATCCAGCGCGATGAATCGCGGGTTGTCGCGGCGCGCCGGATCGGTGTCGACCCAGATGTTGCCGGCGTGCGCATCGGCGTGGAAGAAGTTGTCGCGGAACACCTGGGTGTAGAACACCCTCACGCCCTTAGCAGCCAGCGCCTTGCGGTCGATGCCGGCCTTGTCCAGGGCAGCGATGTCATCGGAGGGAATGCCCCACACCCGCTCCAGAGTCAGCGCGCGCTCGGCGGTGTGGCTCCAGATCACTTCCGGCACGTACAGGTCGTCGCTGTTTTCCCAGAAACGGCGCAGCACGCTGGCGTTGGCGCCTTCGCGCTGCAGGTCCAATTCGGCGGCCAGGGTGTTCTCGACCTCGGCCACCACTTCACGCGGGCGGATCTTGTCGGCGCGCGGGTGCGTGCGCTCGACCAGCGCGGCCAGCGAATTGAGCAGGGCGATGTCGGCGTCGATCTGCTTCTCGATGCCTGGGCGCAGCACCTTCACCACCACCTGGCGGCCATCGGCGAGGGTCGCGGCATGCACCTGCGCGATCGAGGCCGAGGCCAGCGGCTCGGTGTCGAAGCTGGCGAAGGCTTCGCTGACCGGCAGGCCCAGCGCTTCTTCAACGATGCGGCGCGCGGTATCGCCGTCGAAGGGCTTGACCCGGTCCTGCAGCAGGGTGAGTTCGTTGGCCACGTCCGGCGGCACCAGGTCGCGGCGGGTGGACAGGATCTGGCCGAACTTGACGAAGATCGGGCCCAGGTCCTGCAGCGCCAGGCGCAGGCGTGCGCCACGCGACTGCGAGGCGATGCCGGCCGAGGCACGCGGTACGAAGGGCTTGACCACGCGCAGCCAGCGCTCGGCCGGGGTGCCCTGCAGCAGGTCGTCGAGGCGGTAGCGCAGGATGACGCGGCCGATGCGGTTGGCCCGCAGCAGCGCCTTCATGCGGCACCCCGCAGGCGCTGCACGCGTGCGCCGAGGCGCTCGACGTCGTCACGCAGCACGTCCACGTCGTCGTGGAAGGCATCCAGTTCGGCCCGTGGCACCACGTCGCGCGACTCCTCGGTAATGAATTCGGCGGCGCTGTGGGCCAGGTCGATGGCGCCCTGGCGCGCGTGCTGCAGGGCGCTGCGCAGGGTGCTGGCGACCTGCACGCCGAGCACCTCGCCGAACACGCTGACGAAGGGCTGCTGCCAGTCGGGGTCGAAGCCCTTGGCCAGCTGCTGCAGGCGGCGCGCCAGTTCGGCATCGCCGGCCACGCGCACGCGGCCCTTGCCGTTGTCGTTGCCGCGGCGGGCGTTGGCCAGCAGCGGCAGCTGGGCGAGCACGCCGGCCAGGCTGCTGCGCACGGCCAGGTCGGCTTCCTGTGCGTCCACCGGGCCGACGCGCAACATGTCGCCATCGACGCTGATGCGCATCGCCAGCGACGGTGCGTCCAGGGTCAGGTCGATGTGGCGGCCGTCGAGGCTGGCCAGGGCGTGCCGGGTATCCGGATCCAGCGCCAGTGCGCGGTTCAGTGCAGCCTGCAGGGCACGGCCGGCGACTGGCTTGAGGGACGAGAGCAGGGAGAGAGCCATGTGTGCATTCTACCTGCGTGGGTGGGGGGCTTGGGCCGGGCTGCCGCCCGGCACCTGCAGAGGCAACGTCAACGTCAAATGCCAAAGCGGCTTCCTGGGGGAGTCGGAGCGGTGTGGGTGTGCGGGGACGCCGTAAACCCGTCCATGGGGGCTTGGTCGCCGCATCCATGCGGCTCACACAGCACACCCGCACCGCACCGCCCCACCCCCCCCCCCCCCGCCATCGACAGATTTACGCGATCTGTCGGAACGGCACGGGGTCGGATCCCGTTGCTGCGCAACGGGCTCTGACCCCACTGCTGTTGCTGGTGTGCCAACCAAGGTTGGCAACTACCGTAACCGGGCCGGGCGGTTCATGCTGTGTGGCCTTGTCACACAGGACAACGCGCATGGCACGGATCCGGGTCGGGATCATTTTCGGGGGCATGTCTTCCGAGCACGAAGTGTCGCTGCAGTCGGCGAAGAACATCCTCGATGCGCTTGATCGCGAGCGCTTCGAGCCGGTGCTGGTGGGCGTCGACAAGCAGGGCCAGTGGCACCTCAGCCAGCCCGATACCTTCCTGATCAATGCCGATGACCCTGCACGCATCGCGCTGCACCCTTCCGGCACGGCGCTGGCGGTGCGGCCCGGTGCGGGGCAGGCGCAACTGCAGCCGGTGGATGCGTCCACCGCGCTCGGCCAGATCGATGTGGTGCTGCCCATCGTGCACGGGCCGCTGGGCGAGGACGGCGCGCTGCAGGGGCTGCTGCGCATGGCCAACCTGCCCTTCGTCGGTTCGCCGGTGCTGAGCTCGGCGGCGGCCATGGACAAGGACGTGGCCAAGCGGCTGCTGCGCGATGCGGGGCTGCCGGTGGCGCCGTGGGTGTGCATCCGCCGCCACGAAGCGGCGGACGTGGACGTGCAGGCGCTGATCGCGCGCCTGGGCCTGCCGCTGTTCGTCAAGCCGGCCAACCAGGGGTCGTCGGTGGGGGTCAGCAAGGTCAAGCAGGCCGATGAATTCGCCGAGGCGCTGCAGCTGGCGCTGCGCCATGACCACAAGGTGCTGGTGGAATCGGCCGTGGTCGGCCGCGAGATCGAGTGTGCGGTGCTCGGCAACGATCTACCGCAGGCCAGTGTCTGCGGCGAGGTGGTGGTGCACGACGAGTTCTATGCCTACGACACCAAGTACATCAACCCCGATGGGGCGGATGTTGTGGTACCGGCGGCGATCGATGGCGATGTACAGGCACGCATCCAGCAGATCGCTCTGCAGGCGTACCAGGTCCTGGAGTGTGCAGGCATGGCGCGGGTGGATGTGTTCCTCACCGCGGATGGGCAGATCGTCACCAACGAGATCAACACCCTGCCCGGCTTCACCCGCATCAGCATGTACCCCAAGCTGTGGGATGCCAGCGGGTTGGGCTACACCGCGCTGATCACGCGGTTGGTCGAATTGGCGCTGGAACGGCACGCGGCTGATCGCGCGCTGGTGTAACGGCCTTCTGTAGAGTCGAGACATGCTCGACTGCGTTGTGGTCAGTCGAGCACGGCTCGACTCTACAGAAAGCGATATCGACTACCCGCGCTTGCGGAACATCGAGATAACCGCAAGGATCAGGAACACGACGAACAGGATCCAGGCGATGTTCGTGGCGGCACCGGCGATGCCGGAGAAGCCGAGCACGGCGGCGATGATGGCGATGACAAAGAAAATGATGGCGTAGTGCAGCATGGCGTTCCTCGCGGGTGGTCCGGCCGGTATGGCGTTGGGTCCATCCTGCGGATCTGCCGGTGTGCAACCGGTGACGGTGATCTGTTCGGCCGATGAAGCCTTCAGCGCCGTGACGCTGCCGTCACGACGCGGCCTTCAGGCGGCGCAGCCCTTCTTCGACGCTCACCTGCGGCACGTAGCCGAAATCACGACGTGCCGGTTCCATGCTGTACCAGTGCGGCGTGCACAGCTGTTCGGCCAGGAAGCGGGTCAGCGGCGGTTCGCCCGGCAGCCGCAGCAGCGGCCACAGGCGTTCGCTGATGGCACCGATGCGATAGGCGGTCTTGAAGCTGAGGGTCTTTTCCACGGCCGGCGCGCCGACGGCCGCCAGCAGCTTGTTGAGCAGCTCGCGCATTGGCAGCGGTTCGCCGTTGGAAATGAAGTAGGCCTTGCCGGCACAGGCCGCACCCGGCGCCAGCGCATCCAGGGCGAGGAAGTGCGCCAGCGCGGCGTTGTCGATGTAGGTGGTGTCGACCTTGTTGCTGCCATCACCGACCAGGCGCAGGCGGCCCTGGCGGGCGCGCTGGGCCAGGCGCGGCACCAGCTGCTGGTCGCCCGGGCCCCAGATCAGACGCGGGCGCAGTGCCACGGTGGCCAGCGTGGCGTCGTTGGCGGCCAGCACGCGTTGTTCGGCAATCGCCTTGGTCGCCGCATACGGCGCTTGGAAGTTCTCGCCGTAAGGCACTTCGTCTGCGCCCAGCCCTTCCACCGGATGGGTGGCGCGGTGGGTCACGCTGGGCGTGGAGGTGTAGACCAGCTTGCCGATGCCGTGCGCGCGGCAGGCGGCAATGACATTCTCGGTGCCGACCACGTTGGCCTGGTGGTAGCTGTCATAGCTGCCCCAGGCACCGGCCTTGGCGCCGTTGTGCAGCACCGCGTCGACACCGGCCACCGCGTGCAGCACCGCCTGCGCATCGGCCAGGTCGCCGCGGATCTGGCCCACGCCCATCGCCTGCAGTTCCGGGTAGTGGCTGCGGTTGAAAGCCAGCACCTGGTGGCCACGTTCAAGCAGCCCGCGGCACAGCGCCTGGCCAAGAAAACCACCACCACCGGTGACCAGGATCTTCATGCGCGCTTCTCCAGTTGGGCGCGGGCCCAGACGGCGAGCTTCTCGCGGCCGATCTTGGCGTTATGACGGATATCGACGGGGAAGGCCGGATGCACCAGGAAGTACTGCAGTCCGGCCTCGGCGGCGTGGACGGCCGCGTGCGCGCGCAGGGTCTCCTGCAGCGCCGGGCCGTCGGACTGCCCACACTGCAGTTCCACGCACAGCACCGGCACCTGCGCACCGGCGGCGCCGACGCCCACCAGCGCGGTGCGGGCCACGCCGGGCACGGTGTTGAACACCGGCTCGAGCTGCTCGGTGTACAGCGGCCCGCGCGCGGTTTCCACGCGCTGGGTCTTGCGCCCGCAGAACCACAGGCGGCCCTGCGCATCGAAGTAGCCGACATCGCCCATGCGGTGCACCACGCGGGTGCTGCCATCGGCCAGGGTTTCGCGGATCTTCGCCGCGGCGGTGGCCTGCGGGCGGTTGAAGTAGGTATCGGTGGTGGTGGGGCCGGCCACGGTGATCTCGCCCACCTCGCCGATGGCCAGCACGCGGGCCTGCGACCACTCGGGCAGCGGCGCATCGTCGATGGCGATGATGCGCACCTCGTTGGGCGCGACCACGCTGCCCACGCAGGTACCGGCACCGGCCTCGGTGGCGGCGCGGGTGCGCTCCAGTTCGCGGCCTTCGACCACGGCCACCGGCAGGCATTCGGTGGCGCCGTAGGGGGTCCAGAACTGCGCGTCGTCCGGCAGCAGTCTGCGGATGGTGGCCACCACGTCCGGCGGCACCGGCGCACCGGCCGAGGTCACCCGGCGCACCGTCGGCAGGGGCCGGCCGTACCTGGCGAGCACCCGCATCAGCGCCGGCGAACCGAACAGCTGGGTCACCCCGAAGCGCTGGATGGCATCGTGCAGGCGCGCCGGGTCGGCCTGCGCCGGCCGGGTCGGGTCCATGTCCGGGATGACCGAGGTCAGCCCCAGTGCCGGGTCGAACAGGGCGAACGGCGGGAAGGTCGGCAGGTCGACGCCGCCGGCCTCCATGCCGAAGGCGCTGCCCAGCAGCTGGATCTGGCCGACGAAGTGGCGGTGGCGGTAGACCACGCCCTTGGGCACGCCGGTGGAGCCGCTGGTGAACAGGATGGCGGCCATGTCCTCGCCATCGGTGGCGGCCAGCATCGGGCCGCCGCTGGCACCGGCGCGCTCCAGCGCAGCCAGGGTGGTTCCGCCCCAGCCCAGGCGGTGGCCGACGGTGACCAGGCGGGTGGCCGACGGCGCCCAGCGCAGCGCCAGCCGCGCCACGTGGGCCAGCGGAATGCCGATGAAGGCTTCTGGCTGCGCCTCGTCCAGGCACTGCTTCAGCGCGCGCTTGTCGATGCCCGGGTCCACCAGCACCGGCACCGCGCCCAGCTTGAACAGGGCGAACATCAGCAGGAAGAATTCGGGCGAGGGCCGCACCATCACCACCGTGCGCACGCCGCGGCCGATGCCGTAGCCGGCCAGGCCGGCGGCCATGGCATCGCTGCGGGCGTCCAGCTGGCGGTAGTCCAGGGTCACGTCGTAGGCGGCCATGCCGTTGCCGGCACCACGGCGGCCGGGGCAACGGATGGCGATCTGGTCAGGGCGTTCGCGGGCCAGTTCAGGCAGCCGCGCCGCGATATTGCAGGGTCCGTTCATCCGTTCATTGTCGCCGCTTACGGAATTTCTTGCGCGGCCGCCCACTTCGTGGAAAATCCGCAGCTTCGTTCCCGATTCCCGTTGCCGCCCGAGGCGGCTTGCCCATGCAACATCCCTGCATGACCTGCGGCGCCTGCTGCACCCAGTACCGTGTTGCCTTCCACTGGATGGAATCGGACGAGGTCACCCCCGGCGGCGTGCCGCACCCGCTGACCGAAGTGCTGGACCCGCACCGCCTGTGCATGCGCGGCACGCACTCCAAGCCGGTGCGCTGCGTGGCGCTGGACGCGCAGATCGGCGTGTATTCGCGCTGCACCATCCACCCCAACCGGCCCAGCGTGTGCCGCGAGGTGGATGCGTCGTGGGAATACGGCAAGGCCAGCCCGCAGTGCGACAAGGCGCGCATCGCCTATGGCCTGGACCCGCTGACCGCGGCGGACTGGGAAGGCGGCGACAACAACCCGATCGCGGCCTGATGCCAGGGGTCGGATCCGTTTCGCAGAAACGGCGCTGACCCCGGATTGCCCGGATGGGGTCAGCGCCCTCTCTGCGAGAGGGATCCGCCCCCGTGCCTGGATCTCGGCACATCCATCAGAGCGGGTTCGCGTCCAGGAAGGCGCGGATTTCGGGCACCAGCACCTCGTGCTTGTCTTCCAGCACGTAATGCCCGGCGTCCTCGAAGGCGTGCACCTGGGCCTTCGGCAGCGCGGCCTGGAAGCCCTCCAGGAAGTGGTGGTCGAACACGAAGTCGCGCAGGCCCCAGCCGATGAAGGCGGGGCGGTCGGCGAAGGACGGCAGCGCCTGGCCGGCACGCTCCAGCAGCGACCAGGCCTTGTCGGCCGGCGACAGCGGGATGTCCTGCATGAAGCGGATGGTGCTGATGCGGTTGGCGTAGCTGTTGTACGGCGACACGTAGGCGCGGCGCACGTCGGCCGGCATCTTCCGTTCCACGCCCAGCCACGAGGCACCGGACGAGAACGCATTGAAGGTGCGGATGATCCACTCGCCGATCTTCCAGTGGCGGCCCAGCCCGATCTGCCACGGCATCTTCTTGGCCGCCGGCATCGGGAAGGCGGCGGTGTTGAGCACCACCAGGCGCTTCACCTGCGCGTGGTGCGACAGCGCCCAGCCGAAGCCGATCATGCCGCCCCAGTCGTGCACGGCCAGGGTGACCGGGCCGGTGATGCCCAGATGCTCCAGCAGCGCCTCCAGGTCATCCACGCGCGACTGCAGGGTGTACTCGTAACGCTGGTCGTCGGGCTTGTCCGACAGGCCCATGCCGATGTGGTCCGGCACGATGCAGCGGTACCTGTCCGACAGGCCGGCCACCAGCGTGCGCCAGTAATAGCTCCACGACGGGTTGCCGTGCACCATCACCACCACCTCGCCATCGCGCGGGCCTTCGTCGAGATAGCTCATCGACAGGCCGGGACGGACCTCGAAACGCTGCGGGTGGGCGGGGTAACCGGGAAGATCGCGCATGCGGAGCACCTAGTGTGAATCGCGGCGCAGTGTAGAGCCGGGCCGATGCTCGGCTGCTCTCCGGTCAGGCCGCGGTGAAACCGCGCTGGGCGCGTGAGCCGAGCATGGGCTCGGCTCTACAGGAGGTCTTACCAGACCACTTCAGCCATCGAGCAGTTCAGGCCCGAGCCGATGCCGAGCAGTGCGATGCGATCGCCCTTCTTCAGCTTGCCCAGCTGCTTGAGCTTGCTCAGCACGATCGGCACGGAGGCCGGGCCGATGTTGCCGTGCTCGCCGAAGATGGTCATGACCTTCTTCGGGTCGATGCCGAAGTTCTTGATGAACGCGGCGGTATGCGGCTGGCTGACCTGGTGGATGACGAACTGGTCCAGTTCCTCCACGGCCCAGCCGAGGGCGATCCTGGCGGCGGCAAAGGTCTTCTGCGCCAGCTTGATGCCTTCGATCAGCAGCAGGCGGGTGTCGGTGACCATGCGGTCCAGGTTGCCCAGGCAAAGCTGGTTCCATTCGGTGGCCGAGCGGGTCACGCCACCCTTGTAGCGCGGGGCGTCGGGCACCAGCTCCGAGCGCGCCATCACCATGGCGGCGGCACCCGAACCGGTGGTCAGGGCGGCCAGCTCGTTGCGGAAGTCGTCGGCGGTGACGTCCGGGGCGGTCATGCGCTCCAGGGTCTTTTCGTACACCAGGTTGGCGGTCTCGCCATCCACCACCAGCGCGTAGTCGATGTCACCGCGCTCGAGCATGCGTGCAGCGATGTCCATGCCATTGATGAAGGCCAGGCAGGCATTGGCGACGTCGAAGGTCATGCACTCGTCGCTGACGCCGAGGTTGCCGGAGACGATGGAGGCCGTGGACGGCTCCAGGTAGTCGCGGCTGACCGAGGTATTGACCAGCAGGCCGACCTGGCCGGCGGTGATGCCTGCATCTTCCAGCGCCTTGCGGCCGGCCATGGTGGCGGCATCGGAGGCAAGGACGCCGTGGTCCCACAGGCGGCGGGCGTGGATGCCGGCGATATCGCCGAGCACATCGGTGCGGATGCCGAGGCGATCCAACGTCGGCTGCAGCCGTTCGTTGATTTCCTTGGTCGTCAGCGTATGCGGCGCGTCGACGTGTGCCAGGCCGGCGATCGAGACATTCTTGAAGAGCATCGAGGTTAGCGCCAAGGCTCAGGCAAAAGGGGGCGCTATTCTATAACTCCGGGGCTTTAACCGCATCTTTACGAATTCAGCCTTGGCCGTATGGTGCCCGCTCAGCGCGGCGGGCACTGGAAGGCGGCGAAGCGCTGGCTGCCATCGGCCGGGGCCGCAGCGGCCTGCACGGCATTGGCGCCGGCACTGGGGGCCTCGTTGCGGGCCAGGGTTTCCAGCTCTTCCTGCACGCGCAGCGGGTTGCGGTTGTAGAAGCCGACCTTGCTCTTCACGGTGACCACGACCTCACCCTTGGTGATGCAGCCCGCCGGCAGCGGGCCCGCCGGGAGCACGCGCACGGTCTTGCCGGCCGGTTCCATCGGCACCCAGGTGCAGGCCGTGACGGTGAGCAGCAGGGAAGACAGCAGCAGAAGGCGCATGGGCAGATCCTGGAAGGGTATGGGGCGATTCTGCCTGAACAGCCTGAATCGGGGGTAGCCGGGAGTGGGGTCGGAGCCCCCGGTTGCGCCGGGCCGTGCCCGGCGAGCGCGCAGCGCGGCATCGCTGGCCGCCGAGAAACCGCCGGGCATGGCCCGGCGCTGCCACAGGAGACCTGCCCGCCGGGGCGGGCAGGCGCATCCCTTATTTCTTGACCGGGTTGCCTTCGGCGTCGATCACGGTCACTTCGCCCAGCTTCAGCTCGCGCACGGCTGCTTCGGTCTGCTTGAGGTCACCCACCACCACCCAGGTCAGTCCCTGCGGCTTGATCGCGGCGGCCGCCTGCTGCACCTGGGCCGGGGTCATCGCCTCGATCTCGGCCTTGCGGCGCACCACGTAATCGTCCGGACGCTTGAACTGCACGATGCTGCCGATGGTCGAGGCCACCGCGGCGGCGGTCTCATAAGCGCCCGGCAGGCTCAGGGTCTGGATGTTGCGGATGCGGTTGACCTCGGCCTCGGTGGCCGGCTTGCTGCCATCGGCGAACTCGGCGATCTCCTTGCGCATTTCCGCCAGGGCCGGACCGGTCTTGTCGATCTGCACCGGCGCCATCGCCATCCACGGGCGCTGGCCCACGGTGCTGCTGGCGCTGGTACGGGCACCGTAGGACCAGTGCTTGTCCTCGCGCAGGTTCATGTTCAGGCGCGAGGTGAAGTCACCACCGAGCACGCCGTTGGCGATGTCGAAGCGGGTCGAGCCGGGGTCGCTGGACGGCGCCACCACCTGGCCTGCGAACAGGTTGGCCTGCACTGCACCTGGCTGGTCGATCAGGAACACGCGCGGAGCCGTCGGCACGGCCACGGCGGTGCTGGCCTTGATCACCGGTGCATCGCCGCTGGCCGTCCAGTCGCCCAGCTGCTTGTCCAGCAGCGGCACGATCTCGGCCAGGGTGGTGTCACCGACCACGATCAGGGTGCCGTCCTGCGGACGCAGCCAGTCGCGGTGGAAGTCGACCAGGTCTTCGCGGCCCAGGCTGGTGATCGCCGCTTCGTCACCGCTGCCGGTGAACGGAATGGCGTACGGGTGGCCCTTGCCGTACAGCAGCGGCGGCAGCACACGCATGGCCACCGCGTTCGGGTTGACCTTCTCCTGCTTGATGCCGGCGATCCACGAGGCCTTGACCCGGTCGATCTCGCCCTGCTCGAAGCGCGGCTCGCGCAGCAGGTCGCGGTACAGCGCCAGCGACGGCACCAGGTTCTCCTTCAGTGCCGACAGTTCGACGGTCACCGAATCCAGGCCGGCGCCCGCGTCCAGGCTGGCGCCCAGCGCGTCGGCCGCATCGGCGAAGGCCAGCGAACCCAGTTTGCCGGCACCTTCGGTCATCAGGTTCATGGTGAAGTTGGCGGTGCCCGGCTTGCGGCCCTGGTCGGCGGTGAAGCCGCCCGGGAACTGGTAGCTGAACTGCACCACCGGAATCTCGTGGCGCTCGGCCAGAACCACGGTGGTGCCGTTCTTCAGGGTGGCACGCTGCAGCGCCGGGAACTTCAGCTGCGGGAACTCGCGGGTCTGCGGCACGCCGGCCTTGCGGTCGACCTGTTCCGGCAGGGTGCTGTACTTGCTGTCCACGGCCGGCACGTTGAATGGCTTCGGGGTGGCCGAGGCTTCTTCCTGCAGCGCGACGCGCTCACCCGGCTCGACCACCAGGGTGTGGCTGCCCTTGTCCAGCCACTGCGCGCCCACGCGCTTGAGGTCGGCGGCGGTGGCCTTGTCGATGTTGGCCAGCGAGGTGCGGAAGCAGCCCGGGTCGCCGGTGTAGACCGCGCACTCGGCCAGCGCGTCGGCCTTGCCGCCGAAGCCACCGATGCGCTCGATGCCGCGGATGAAGCCGGCGCGGAAGCCGGTCTTGGCGCGCGACAGCTCGTCGGCGGTCGGGCCGTCCTTCAGCAGGCGCTCGATCTCCTCATCGATGATCTTCTCGACCTGGGCCGGGTCCTGGCCCTGCTTCACGGTGGCCATGACCATGAAGTTGGAGCCCAGCTGCGAGGCGTAGGCACCGGCGCTGATGTTGTCCACCAGCTTGTCCTGGTGCTGCAGGCGCTGGCTCAGGCGCGAGGACTTGGCGCCTCCGAGGATCTGCCCCAGCAGCTGCAGCTGGTCGATGTCGGTGGTGCCGACCTGGGCCACGTTCCAGGCGCGGTAGATGCGCGCCTGCGGCACCTTGTCGGTCATCACTTCACGGGTGTCGGCATCGCGCTTGGCGACGTCCACCTTCGGCTGGGCCATGGTCGGGCCGGCCGGGATGCTGCCGAAATACCTGGCGGCCTTTTCCTTGGCGGTGGCCAGGTCGATGTCGCCGGCCAGCACCAGCACCGCGTTGTTGGGGCCATACCAGGTACGGAACCAGGTCTTGACGTCATCCAGCGAGGCGGCGTTGAGGTCGTTCATCGAACCGATGACGCTGTGGTGGTACGGGTGGCCGACCGGATACAGCGAACGGTTGATCTTCTCCCACACCTGGCCATAGGGCTGGTTCTCGCCCTGGCGCTTCTCGTTCTGCACCACGCCGCGCTGCTCATCCAGCGCCGCCTGGTCGATCGCACCGACGAGGTGGCCCATGCGGTCCGATTCCATCCACAGCGCCATGTCCAGCGCGGTGGTGGGCACGTTCTCGAAGTAGTTGGTGCGGTCGGTGTTGGTGGTGCCGTTCTGGCCGGTGGCACCGACCTGCTTGAAGGGCTCGAAGTATTCGCCGTCGTGGTTCTCGCTGCTCTGGAACATCAGGTGTTCGAACAGGTGCGCGAAACCGGTACGGCCGGCCGGCTCGTCCTTGCTGCCCACGTGGTACCAGATGTTGACCGCCACGATCGGCGCCTTGCGGTCGGTATGCACGATCACGCGCAGGCCGTTGGGCAGGGTGAACTGCTCGAACGGGATATCGACCTTGGTGGCGGCGGTCGGCTTGGCCGCCAGTGCGGCGGTCGGCGCAAGCGTGCCGAGTGCAGTACTGAGGGCGACGGCCAGCAGCGCGGTGCGCGGGCGCAGGGCGAGAGACATTTCCGGATCCTTGGTCACGTTGGTGAATCGCGATCCTAGCGCGCGGGCGCGGGGGCCGGTATCAGCCACCAGTCACTGGGGGTGTCTGCCGCCGAGGGCCTTCCGGGCCCGCTTCAGGCCGGTCACGGGCCGCCCGGTTCATCGTCCGGACAGTGTCCAACGCCGTTCGAACGGACAGGTGTCCGCCCTGCGGACACTCTTCGCATACCTTAAATCCCTTTTAAATCAATACCCTGTAGTTGGCACGGGGATTGCTATGTTCTTTCTGCGCCAGGAAGGGCTTCAGATCAAAAGTGACTGGATGCTGAACAAAAGCAAGGATTTGAAAATTTTCCTTGTAAGCCCCGAATTGGTGTTCTACCTTACTACCACACCACCGCTCACCAACACTAAACAGGCCCCGTCATGAACGCCAAGACCATTGCCATCGCCATCGCCCTGATTGCCGGCACCGCGGTTGTTTCGTCGGTGCAGGCCTCCGAATCCATCAAGACCCTGTCCACGGTGCAGGTCCGCCCGGCCGCCGACCAGCTGGCCCAGCAGGCCTGGGAACAGGCCAGCGGCATCGTCACCCTCGCCACCGTGGAAGTGCGCCCCAGCGCCAACCAGCTGGCCGAGCGCGACGGCTTCATCGCCGCCCCGGTCGCTGCCGCCCTGCCGATCACCACCCTGGCCGCCGTCGAAGTGCGCCCGAGCCTGGAACAGCGCGTGGCCCTGGCCGCCGAGCTGGAAGCCCAGCGCTACGCCGCCACCCTGGCCGCCGCCGCCACCAGCGTCGCCAACCAGGTCATCACCAACCTGCCGGCCCTGCAGGTGCGCCCGAGTTCTGCCGATCTGCAGGCCCTGGCCACCGAAACCGCCCAGGTCCTGCTGCGTCCGTAAGCGGCGTCCGCCCTGCCCCGCGCAGGGCGTGCGCCGTAATGGCGGCATCGGTCGCAGGTACACTGCAGCGATGAATGCCGCGCCCCTGTTCCACGTGATCCTGTTCCAACCGGAAATCCCGCCCAACACGGGCAATGTGATCCGCCTCTGCGCCAACACCGGCGCGCGGCTGCACCTGGTCGAACCGCTCGGGTTCGCACTGGAAGACAAGCAGCTCAAGCGTGCCGGGCTGGACTACCACGAGTATTCGCGCCTGCAGGTGCACCCCGACCTGGACACCGCGCTGGCGCGCATCGCGCCCAAGCGGTTGTTCGCCCTGAGTACCCGGGCCAGCGTGCGCTATGACAGCGTCGGGTTCGAAGAAGGCGATGCCTTCCTGTTCGGGCCGGAAAGCCGCGGCCTGCCGCAGGACCTGCTCGATGCGTTGCCCGAAGGTCGCCGCCTGCGCCTGCCGATGCGCCCGGACAACCGCAGCCTCAATCTGTCCAACACCGTGGCCGTGGTGATGTACGAGGCCTGGCGCCAGCACGGGTTTGCCGGCGGCGCATGACGCGCGCACAACCGCGGTGACCACGGCATGCCAACCAAGGTTGGCATCTACCCGTGGATCCACGCGCGGATGTCAGTAGATCCACGCCATGCGTGGATGTCAGTAGATCCACGCCATGCGTGGATAGCCGTCAGAACGCACTGATCCCGGTCAGCTCGCGACCGATCACCAGCTGGTGCACGGTCTCGGTGCCTTCATAGGTGATCACCGATTCCAGGTTCAGCGCATGCCGGATCGCCACGTGCTCGGTGGTGATGCCGGCGCCGCCCAGCAGGTCGCGGCATTCGCGGGCGATATCGATCGCCATGCGGCAGTTGTTCCACTTGGCCAGGCTGACCTGCTGCGGCTGCAGCTGGCCGGCCTCCTTCAGGCGGCCCAGCTGCAGGGCCAGCAGCTGTGCAGTGGTGATACGGCGGGCCATCTCGGCCAGCTTGATCTGCGCGCTCTGGGTGGCGGCCAGGGGGCGGCCGAACAGCACGCGCTCCCTGGCATAGCCCAGCGCCTCATCGAGGCAGGCGATGGCCGAACCGATCGGGCCCCAGCTGATGCCGAAGCGGGCCTGGGTCAGGCAGCCCAGCGGGCCCTTCAGGCCCTTCACGTTCGGCAGGCGGTGGCTGTCGGGCACGCGAACGTCATCGAAATACAACGCACCGGTCAGCGAGGCGCGCAGGCTCATCTTGTGCTTGATCTCCTGCGTGGTGAAACCGGCCATGCCCTTTTCCAGCACGAAGCCCTGGATGCCGTCCTCGGTCTGCGCCCAGACGATGGCCAGGTCGGCCACCGGTCCGCTGGTGATCCACATCTTGCTGCCGTTGATGCGCCAGTCGCTGCCGTCGCGCACCGCGCGGGTCTTCATGCTGGCCGGGTCGGAGCCGCCGTGCGCCTCGGTCAGGCCGAAGCAGCCGATCAGTTCACCGCGCGCCATCGCCGGCAGCCATTGGCGGCGCTGTTCCTCGCTGCCGTAGGCGTAGATGGGGTACATGCACAGCGAGCTCTGCACCGACACGAAGCTGCGCAGGCCCGAATCGCCGCGCTCCAGCTCCTGGCAGATCAGGCCGTAGCTGACCGCACCGAGGTCGCCGCCGCCGTATTCGGCCGGCAGGGTCGCGCCGAGCAGGCCCAGGGCGGCCACCTCCGGCACCAGCTCTTCGGGGAAGCGGGCCTGGTCGAAGGCATCGCCGATGATCGGCAGCACGCGTTCGTTGGTGAAGCGGGCCACGCTGTCCTGCACCGCGCGCTCTTCCTCGCTGAGCAGGGAACGGACATCGAACAGATCGTACGGATGCAAAGCCATGGCACTCACGCGCAGTCAGGACCGGGCCATTGTCGGTCATTCGGAGCCGGGACATTACGCTGCGCCGCAGCAATCGTGCGGTGAAAGGCGTCTATCTAGCTCGATCACGCGCGGCCCGGTACCCTGACACATTCAAACAACCGTTTCGCCCGTGGCCGCACGCGCGATTCCCAGGCACCGCCGGTGGCCCCGATGCCGGCCCTACCCACGAGTCATGCAATCGATGAGCGCTGAAGCCAACGCCCTCCCCCCACGTGAAGTAATGGAATTCGACGTGGTGATCGTCGGTGCCGGCCCGGCCGGCCTGGCCACCGCGATCCGCCTGCGCCAGCGCGCGGTGGAAGCCGGCCGCGAGCTGTCGGTGTGCGTGCTGGAAAAGGGCTCCGAGCCGGGCGCACACGTGCTGTCCGGCGCGGTGATGGACCCGCGCGCCCTGACCGAACTGTTCCCGGACTGGGCCGAGCGCGGCGCACCGCTGAAGCAGAAGGTCACCCGCGACGAGTTCCTGTTCCTCAGCGAGACCGGCGCGCGCAGCACGCCCAACGCGCTGCTGCCGGAGTGCTTCCACAACGAAGGGAACTACATCATCAGCCTGGGTGAAGTGACCCGCTGGCTGGCGCAGCAGGCCGAAGCGCTGGAAGTGGCGATCTTCCCCGGCTTCGCCGCCGCCGAGGTGCTGTACAGCGACGATGGCGCGGTGATCGGCGTAGCCACCGGCGACATGGGCATCGAGAAGGACGGCAGCATCGGCCCGGCCTTCGAGCGCGGCATGGCCCTGCATGCCAAGTACACGATCTTCGGCGAAGGCGCGCGCGGCCACCTCGGCCGCCAGCTGATCGCCCGCTACAAGCTGGATGAAGGCAAGGACCCGCAGGCCTACGGCATCGGCATCAAGGAGCTGTGGCAGATCGACCCGGCCAAGCACGAGCCCGGCCTGGTGGTGCATGCGGCCGGCTGGCCGCTGGACAACGACACCTACGGCGGCGCGTTCCTGTACCACGCCGACGGCGGCAAGGTCGCCGTCGGTTATGTGGTCGGCCTGGACTACAAGAACCCGTGGCTGAGCCCGTTCGAGGAGTTCCAACGCTTCAAGACCCACCCGTCCATCCGCAAACACCTGGAAGGCGGCACCCGCATCGGCTACGGCGCCCGCGCCATCACCGCCGGTGGCCTGATGTCGCTGCCGAAGACGGTGTTCCCCGGTGGCGCGCTGGTCGGCTGCGAGGCCGGCTACCTCAACGTCAGCCGCATCAAGGGCAGCCACGCCGCGATCAAGACCGGCATGCTGTGCGCCGATGCGGCCTTCGATGCCCTGGCCGCCGACCGCCAGCACGATGAACTGGACGCCTACCCGAAGGCGTTCGAAGCCAGCTGGCTGTTCACCGAGCTGCAGCAGGCCAAGAACTTCAAGCAGTGGTTCAAGAAGGGCCAGACCGTGGCCACGCTGATGACCGGCATCGAGCAGTGGCTGCTGCCCAAGCTGGGTGTGCGCAACCCGCCGTGGACCCTGCGCCACAGCACCCCGGACCACGCCTGCCTGGAACCGGCGGCCAAGCACACGCGCATCGCCTACCCCAAGCCCGACGGCGTGCTGACCTTCGATCGTCTCAGCTCGGTGTTCCTGAGCAGCACCAACCACGACGAGAACCAGCCCAGCCACCTGACGTTGAAGGACGCCAGCGTGCCGGTGCAGGTGAACCTGGCTGAGTACGCTGGCCCAGAAGCGCGCTACTGCCCGGCCGGTGTCTACGAGTTCGTCGGCGAAGGTGACAGCGCGCGCCTGCAGATCAACGCGCAGAACTGCGTGCACTGCAAGACCTGCGACATCAAGGACCCCACCCAGAACATCGTCTGGGTGACCCCGCAGGGCGGCGGCGGCCCGAACTACTCGGGCATGTGATGGCGCCGGGCTGCGACCGCATGTCGCAGCCCGCTGCCGCGGGCACACCGTTATCCTGCCCGCCCATGCGCGCCTGCCTGCCCCTGCTGCTGACCCTCGCCTTGGCCACCACGGCCTGCCAGCGCACGCCGCCGGCACCGCTGACGCCCGCAGAGACACGACTGCGGGCCCAGCAGCATGCCTTTGAGATCTGTGCCGGCTGCCACACGGTCAAGGCCGGTGGCATCCACCGCTTCGGCCCCAACCTGCACGGCGTGATCGGCCGCCGCGCCGGCAGCCTGCCCGACTACGCCTATTCGGACGGCATGCGCCGCGCCGGCTTCGTGTGGAGCGCGCAGACCCTGGACACCTTCCTGCAGTCGCCCACCCACGTGGTGCCGGGCACGCGCATGTACAACGCCTTCCCCAGCTCCGAACGCCGCGCGTTGGTGATCGCCTACCTGCAGGAACATGCATCGCAGTAGCAGGCGTCGCAATAGCCGGCCACTCAGCCTGCCAGCCGTTGCAGCTGCTGCTGCAGGTGCTGCACGAACTGGCCGACCTGCTGCAGCACAGGCGCCGCGTCGGCATCGCTGGCCTGCTGCAGCTGCTGTTCCAGCGCTGCCGCGCGTTCGGCCAGGCCACGCGCGCCCACCGACCCCAACGCGCCGCCCATGCGGTGCAGCTGCTGGATCGCACTGGCGCGATCACCTTCGCCCAGCGCCCGCTGCAGCTGCGCGATGTCCGCCGCGCTGGCCTGCAGCAGGCTGTCACGCAGCTGGGTGGCTACCTGCAGTGAGCCGAAGCGCTGCTGCAGGGCCGCCAGGTCTGGCAGTTCCAGCGCGGACGCGTCATCGCTTGTCCGTGCAGATGCCTCGGCCGCCGGCCCCGCCTCCAGTGCCGCCGCCTGCGGCAACCAGCGCAGCAGTGCCTGCCGCAGCGTGGCCAGCGACAGCGGCTTGGCCAGCACGTCGTCCATGCCGGCATCGCGGCAGCGGCGTGCATCATCGTTGAGCACGCTGGCGGTCAGCGCCAGGATCGGCAGGCGCGGCTGGCCGTGGCGGCTTTCGCGTTCGCGCAGCAGGCGGGCGAAGGCGAAGCCATCCAGCACCGGCATGCGGCAATCGGTGATCACCAGATCGAACGCCTCCACCGACAGGCGGTCCAGCGCCTGCTGGCCGTCGTCCACCAGCACATGCGGCACGCCCAGCTGCTGCAGGCGCCAGGCCATCATCGCCTGGTTGGTGGGATGGTCCTCCACCACCAGCACGCGGGCCTCGCGCAGCGCCGGCGGCAGCAGCGCGGTCTGTTCCTGTTCGGACAGCAGCGCCTGCACGTCATCGGCCCGCGCCTCCACCAGCGACAGCAGCACCTCCACCCGCGTGCCCTGGCCCAGCACGCTGTGCAGGGAAATCTCGCCGCCCATCTCCTGCACCAGCCGGTGGCAGATGCTCAGGCCCAGTCCGGTACCGCCGTGCTCGCGCTGGATGTGTGCACCGGCCTGGGCAAACGGTGCGAATAGGTGCGGGATCTGCTCGTCGGCAATCCCGATGCCGGTGTCCGACACGGTCAGCCGCAGCGGCTGGCTGCCTTCCTCGGTGGTGGCACCGAGCACATCCACCTGCAGGCGCACGCTGCCCTGCGCGGTGAACTTGATGGCGTTGCTGAGCAGGTTGAAGATGATCTGCCGCACGCGCACGCCATCGACCTCATGCGCCTGCGCCAGCCGCGGATCGATCTCCACCTGCAGGTCCAGGCCACGCGCGGTGGCTTGCGCCGACAGCAGCCGGCACACGCTTTCCAGCAGCGGCCGCAGCGGCATCGGCACCGGTGCCAGGCGCAGCGCGCCAGCTTCCATGCGCGAGTAATCGAGGATGTCATCGAGGATCTGCCGCAGCATCTGCGCGGAATCCTCGATCACCCCGATGATGCGCTGCTGTTCCTGGTCCAGCGGCGAATGCGAGAGCACTTCCAGCATGCCCAGCACGCCGCTCATCGGCGTGCGGATCTCATGGCTCATGGTGGCCAGGAAGCGCGATTTGGCTTCCACCGCCTGCTCGGCCTCGACCTTGGCCGTCGCCAGTGCATCGGCCTGCGCGCGCGCCTCGCTCACGTCCACCCAGTAGCCGCTCCAGGTCACCGCACCGGCCTCGGCCGAATACGGGTGCGCCTGGGTGCGCACCCAGCGCGCGTTGCCATCCTCGGTGCGCACGCGGAACTCGAACGACAGTGGTGCGAAGCTGCGCGCGGCCAGATCGGTGCCACGCACGATGAGCACGCGATCCTTCGCGTCGATCCGCTGCAGCAGCGCATCGGCATCGTCCATCGCCTGCTGCGGCGAGATGCCGAACAGGGCCTGCACGTCACCGGCGATGAAGGGGAAACTGAGTGCGCCATCGGCGGCGCGACGCGCCTGGTAGACGATGGCCGGCAGGTTGTCAGTGACATCGGCCAGGCGCTGCTCCACATGCCGGCGCCCGGCCACCTCACGGCGCAGGCGCCAGAAGCCCAGTGCATACACGAACAGCGCGGTCAGCAGGATCAGCAGCAGCGGGATGCCCCAACGCCGCAGGGTGCTCCACTGCACGCCGTGGTGATACTCGGTGGCCAGCCAGTCGCCGCGCAGGGCCTCGCGTTCGCGCGGCGTCATCTGCAGCAGCAGGCGGTCGAAGGTGGTGGCCAGCGCGGCATAGCGGCGTTGAACGGCCAGCGCCAGTTCATCGTTGAAGTTGGCCGGGGCGGCGATCTGCAGGCGGCCGGCGAACTGGTTGCGCAGCAGCTGGTCGATCAGCGCCAGGTTGCCCACGTAGGCATCGGCCTCGCCGTCGGCCAGGCGCTGCATCGCCTGTTCGGCACTGCGCGTGGGAATGATGCGCGCCAGCGGTGCCTGCTGCAGCACGTAGCCCCGCACCCGTTCCGGGTCGGACAGCAGCACGCGCTTGCCCTGCAGGTCGGACAGGCCCAGCAGCACCGGGCTGTTGCGGGCGGTCACGATGACGTTGGGCACGCTGATGAAGGGCTGGCTGAACACCCAGTCCGGGCCCAGGTAGTGCGAATCGATCGGCACGCCCATCACCGCCTGCAGGTCACCGCGCTTTGCCTTGGCTCGCACGTCGAACCAGTCGTGGCTGGGGTCGATCTGCAGGTGGGCGCCGGCCTGAAGCAGGCGGCGCAGATAGTCGCTGGCCAGGCCGCTGGGCTGGTCGTTGTCGTCGGCGAAGGACAGCGGTGCCGCATTGGGCGCGAAGCCGATCTTCAATGATTCCTGCAGCACGCGCTTCTCGGCCTGGCTGAGCGCCAGCTGCGCGGACGCCGACCACGTCAGCGGCGGCAGCCAGTGCTCCATCAACGCCTCGCGCTGCGAGGGGCTGCTGGCGGCCAGCGCCACATCCAGCGCTTCGGCCAGCGGCTGGCTGCCATTGGGCACGCCGAAGTGCAGGCGCTCGGGCGGCAGATCGCTGGGCCGCAGCACCACCACGCCGTCGATCTTCTTCAGCGCGATCAGTTCGGTGGCGACGTAGGCATTGCCGATGAAGACATCCGCCTTGTCGTCTCTGACCATGGCGAGCGCTGTCTGCGTGTCATTTGCGACAAGCTGTCGGGCCCGCGGGAAGCGCGCACGTACCTGCGGGGCAGTCATGAAGTCCTGTTCGATGACCACCCTTAGCCCGTCAAGGTCCGGCGTTTCGGAGGCGCGCAGATCACCCGGCCGCCCGACGATCGCCAGCGGCGCTTCCACATACGCGCGGGTATAGACCATGCAGCGGGCGCGTTCGGGACTGAGCGCGGTGTTCATCACCACGTCGATCTCGCCGCGGCATGCCGCATCCAGCACGGCATTCCAGTCCGGATAGCGACGGAACTGCAGTTCCACGCCGAGTTGACGAGCCAGAAGCGACAGGTAATCTGGCCCCAGGCCCACCGGCTGGCCCTGCTGCAGGTCCTCGAACGGTGGCCAACCGCTGTCATACTGGCCCGCAACGATGACCGGATGCGCGGCCAGGAACTGGCGCTGCAGGACGGTCAACGGCAGGGGGCCCGGTTCGGCCTGCGCCAGCACGGACAGGCCCAGCAGCCCCAGCAGGAGGACCCATCCACGCACTGCCCGGTTCCGCATCTGCGACGTTCTCCCAGAAACCCGCCTGGTACCGCGCAGCTCGCGGCCGGCACTGCCCGAAAGGCCATACTAGAGCATGACCTTGCGCATCATCATCGCAGACGACCACCCCGTAGTACGCATCGGCACCCGTGCCGTGATCGAGGCCAGCGGCGTCGGCCGGGTCGTCGGTGAAGCGGAGAGCGTGCAGGCGTTGATGGCCGTGCTGGCCAGCCAGCCCTGCGACATGCTGGTGACCGACTACTCGATGCCCGGCAGCGCCCAGGCCGATGGCTTCGCGATGATCGGCATGATCCGCCGGCGCTACCCCGACCTGCCGGTGCTGATGCTCAGCGTGTCCAACAACCTGGCCATCCTGCGCATGGTGCTGGACTGCGGCGTGCTCGGCCTGGTCGACAAGAGCTCGTCGATGGAGGAACTGCCGCAGGCCATCCAGACGGTCTATCGCGGCCAGTCCTACATCAGCCGCAGCCTGCGCGAGCGGGTGGAGGAAGCGGGCAGCTGGCGCATGCGCGAGGGGGATGGCAAGCCGCTGTCGCCGCGTGAGGTGGAAGTGCTGCGCCTGCTCGGCACCGGCATGACGGTCAAGGAAATCTCCCTGCAGCTGCACAAGAGCGTCAGCACCATCAGCAGGCAGAAGGGCGATGCGATGCTCAAGCTGGGCCTGAAGGGCGATGCCGAACTGTTCGACTACCTGCGTGACGGGAAAATCTGAGAACTGGTTCGCAGTTTCACAGGACTGCCCCGTCCTTCACGTCCGCCTCCCCCTGTGATCGCCGTAGCGGTTGTGCCATGATCCGCCGCGATGGGCTCTCCCATGCGAGGTCGAAGGAATCGACCGGCTCATCACTACATCGTGCTGCCCCTGCGTGGGTGGCCGGTTTTCTGCGTTGGCCGTCTTGCCCAGCGCCCGCACACCATGGAGAGGCGCATGATCCATTCCCCCACCGTCTGCCTGGCACCGGCCCGTACGCGATTGCGTCTGGCATTGGCTGGTCTTGCCGTTTCGCTGCTGGCCAGCGCATGCACCCCTTCTACCTCGACCGCGTCACCGCAGGGCGCCGACGCGCCACGACAGGAAGTTGCCCCGATGCAGAGCTCCGCTACCGCCGCCGCGACCCCCGCGGCCGTTGCCACGCCGCCCGATGCCGGCAGCGTGCTGTACTTCATCTACCAGGTGGACGGCGATGGCGCCGTTTCCTACGAAGTGGCCAACGGCAGCGTGGCCACGTTCTGGTTCGGCCACACCTATGAAGTGGCCGGCACCCGCTACTACACCGGCTTTGCCTGGAACACCCCGCAGAAGTTCGGCAAGGCCGGCGAAGACGAGGCTGGCCCGGACAGCCGCGTCACCCTCTCCGAAGCCACCTTCACCCTGACCGGCGACAAGCCGGACCGTCCGTGGGTGTTCAAGGGCGCTGAACCGTGGATCGGCGCCATCGGTGCCTACGGCAGCGCGCCGGACGTGGACAGCAAGCGCACGCCGGTGGAACACCGCACGGCGTCGGGCAAGCTGCTGCTGGCCGTACCGACCCGCGCCTTCAGCAGCGGCGTCAGCGTGGAAAGCTACGAGATCCTGCTGTTCAACCCGGACTACGAGAAATCCGAGGATGGCCAGGTCTGGGCCAGCGCCGGCACCGTTATCACCGGCGAGGACAATTCGGCGGCCTGCGACGAGGGTGCAGTGATGCCCTGCATCAGCAGCCAGGGCACGCTGGCCTTCGAGG
Source organism: Stenotrophomonas sp. STEN054 (assembly GCF_056854535.1). Classification (NCBI taxonomy): domain Bacteria; kingdom Pseudomonadati; phylum Pseudomonadota; class Gammaproteobacteria; order Lysobacterales; family Lysobacteraceae; genus Stenotrophomonas; species Stenotrophomonas sp. STEN054. The sequence goes on from NZ_JBXFWG010000038.1 coordinate 29,889, forward strand.
CCGTGCCGGGCAGCGACCTGCCGGCCATCCGCGTGAGCGAAACCGGCACCACCATCGCCGCCCCGGGCCAGACCCGTGCGCTGGGTGCCGCCGACGCGCGCCAGTACCGCTACGACGCCGCCCGCAAGGCCTACGCGGCGCCGTAAGCACACATCGCAGTACCTGTTGACCGACATGTTGATGACTCAAGGATGAGTCCGGTTGGCGAAACGCGGCCCAGGCCGCTCCATCAACCCCAGAGGAAAACGTCATGGCACAGCGTGACTACAGCAGACAGGAAGTTCTCGACATCATCGAACAGGTCGCCCAGCGCAAGGGGATTTCCAGCGAGGATTTCCTGCGCTTCGCCCACATCGAGACCGGCGGGCAGTTCGACGAACGCGCGCACAACAGCCGCACCGACGCCAAGGGCCTGTTCCAGTTCCTGCCGTCTTCGGCGCGCCAGTACGGCCTGACCGGCCACGAGTACGACCCGACCCGCAACACCGAAGCGGCCGCGGACATGTTCCAGCGCAACCTGGCCGACATGCAGAAGCGCCATGAGCGCACCGGCCACCCGTACCTGTCCGGCGAGGCCTCGCCGACCGGCCTGGACCTGTACCTGGCACACCAGCAGGGTGCGGCCGGCTATGGCTCGATCCAGACCGCCATCGCCACCGGCACCTTCGGCGTGGTGCGTGATGGCCACGGCGATGTGATCAACATGCGGCCGCGGATCATGGGCCAGATCGGCAGTGACATCCAGGCGCTGACCGGCCACACGCGTGCGGAAATGAGCACGATGAACGACAAGGACCTGGCCAGCACCTTCGCCCAGTATTACGACCGCAAGTACGACGGCATCAGCATTCCGGAAAAGAACATCGCGCCGATCAGCGCCGATGCGCCGGCACGCAGCGCCCCGGTGCAGGCACCGGCCGGCCCGACCCAGACGGTGCCGGCACCGACCGCCGCCACCGTGGCCGCACCCGTGGCGGCCAACCAGGACAAGCCGGGCATCAGCCTCAGCGCCGCCTACGAGGCAGGCGTGAAGTACGACGACGTCAAGTACGCCATCAACATCCCGTCCAGCCAGTACTACCGTGGCAATGGCATCACCGGCAAGAACGTCGACCAGGGCTACGTGGACTGCTCGGGCTGGGTCGGCACGATGCTCAACAAGACCCAGGACGAGATCAACCAGAAGGCCGGCCACGCCGTCTACGGTGATGCGGACCGCATCAAGCTGGGCTTCGCCGGCTCCGGCGGCATCGTGCAGCAGGCCTACAAGGATTCGGGCGTGCTGCTGCAGCGCGACGACATCCTCAAGCCGGGTGCGCTGCAGGAAGGCATGGTGATCGGCCTGGATACGGCCAAGACCAAGCACGAGCACTGGAACGGCATCGACCACATCGTGATGGTGGTGCGCGACCCGAACACCGACAAGCTGCTGATCAGCCAGTCCACCGGCAAGCAGGGCGTGCACACCATGCCGGTGGAGGACTACCTGAAGCAGGTGGAGAACCACCCGAACTGGAAGCTGTTCGCCTCCGACCCGCTGCACAAGGCGCGTGACCTGCTGGAGACGCGCACCCAGACGCAGCAGCAGGGCCAGCACAAGGACGCGCCGGCGCAGGCCACCGTGGCCGCACCGCAGGCCGCACGCAACGAGATCCATCGCCAGGGCGACCACAGCGAAGGCGTGCGCAAGGTGCAGGAGAGTCTCGGCCACCTGGGCTATGTCGGTGCCGACGGCAAGCCGCTGTTCGAGGACGGCAAATTCGGCCGCAACACCGAAGCGGCGGTGCGCCAGTTCCAGAAGGACAACGGCCTGGCCGTGGACGGCATCATCGGTCCGAAGACCCAGGGCGCGATGCAGGAGGCGCGCGAGCGTCCGCTGCTGAACGACGAACGCCACCCGCGCAACCCGATGTACAACCAGGCGGTGAACAGCCTGGAGCAGCTGCCGGCCGGCACCTTCAAGGATCGCCATTCGCTGGAAGCAGCTGCCGCATCGCTGACCCGCCAGTCGCATGAAGCCGGCCTGCAGCGCATTGATTCGGTGGTGCCCAGCACCAACGGTGAGCGCCTGTTCGCCGTGCAGGGCGCGATGAACGACCCGGCCGCGATGCGTGCGGCGGTGGACGTGAAGGCCGCCAGCGAACAGAGCATGGCGTTGAACAGCGGCGCGGTGCAGGGTGCACCGAACGTTCTGCAGCAGGACACCCAGCAGCACCAGGAGCAGCAGCGCCAGACCCAGCGCGCGATGGGTCATTGATCCAGGCGGGGTCGGATCCCTTTCCGCAGGAAAGGGCTCCGGCCCCGTTGCCGCGTTCCTGAAGGAAACGTGTCGGCCCCACGTGCTGCAGCTCCCATTCAGGCGGATTTTCAGGTGCGCTTCATCGCCCATGACGCTAGATGAATACGCACGCCGCAGGCCGTCCACGCGCAATGTTCCGACAATGTTGGAAGACCACTTTGGACAGCACGGCAGCCAGGGCGCCCCCGCCCTCCCTGCCCACCGTGGCAAGCCCCAGACAGGAGAACCGAACATGATCAGTACGTCCGCAATCAGCTTCCGTGGCCTGGCGATGGCCCTTGCCTTGCTGGCCGGCGTGGCGGTGGTCAGCGATGCCAGCGCGATGTCGAGGAAGGACAAGCGCACCGTGGTCGGTGCGGTGGTGGGCGGCGTGGCCGGCCATCTGATCTCCAACGGCGACCCGACCGCGACCGTCGGCGGCGCGGTGGCCGGTGGTGCCATCGGCAACCTGACCACCAAGGACCGCCACGACAACCGCCATGACCGCCGCTATGACAACCGTCGCTACGATCGCGGCTACAACCGCGGTTACAGCCGCGGCTACCACGACCGTGGCCATGACCGCCGCCACTACCACGATCGCGGCCGTCATCGCGGCTGGTAAGCGCGCCTCAGTGTGATGATTCCGGCAGCGGGCAGATCCTGGATCTGCCCGTTTTCGTTACTGCCAGCGCGGGTTGCGCCGGCGGCGTCCATGGCGTTGAATGCGCAGCCTTGGTGATTCCTTTCCGGGCAGCGGCTGCGGCATGATTTCTTCCCCCCATCGCGTGCAGGGCCTCAACAACGACGAGGTCGCTGCCGACTGGCCAGCGATCAGCGCCGACGAAGTGGCGTGGCTGTGCACGCAGTACCCGGCACTGGCGGCGGACAGCACGCTGTACTGGCACAGCCCGCGCCCGCTGTCGGCGGCCGCGATCGTGCAGGGCGTGATGGGCCGGGTGTTCATCAAGCGCCACCACCACAGCGTGCGCAGCGCCGGCTGCCTGCAGGAAGAACACCGTTTCATCGCCCACTTGGCCACACACGGCGTGCCGGTGGTGCAGGTGCTGGCCGCCGCTGACGGCGCGACCGCCGTCGAGCACGGGCCGTGGACCTACGAGCTGCACGCCGCGGGTGCGGGTGCGGACCTGTACCGCGACGCGGTGTCGTGGTCGCTGCTGACCGACAGCGCGCAGGCGGTGCAGGCCGGGCGCATGCTGGCGCGCCTGCACCAGGCCTCGGCCGGTTTCCACGCGCCACAGCGCAGTACCCACATCCTGGTGGCGCGCGACGACCTGATCCGCGCCGACGATCCCATCGCCACGCTGCAGGCCGACCTGCCGAACCGCCCCGGCCTGGCGCGCTACCTGGCGCGCATTCCCTGGCAGGCACAGCTGCGCGCGGAGGTGCTGCCCTGGCACGAGGGCTTGGCGGCACGCCTGCGCGACGAACCACGGCTGTGGGCGCACAACGACTGGCACGTCTCCAACCTGCTGTGGGATGCCGACGGCGCGGTGGCCACCGTGCTCGATTTCGGCCTGGCCTCGCCCACCAGCGCGCTGTTCGACCTGGCCACCGCCATCGAGCGCAACGCCGTGGCCTGGCTGGAACTGGAACGCGGCGACGACGCCGTGCGCATCGACATCGCCCTGGCCCTGCTGCAGGGCTACCGCGAGGTGCTGCCGCTGTCGGCCGCGCGCGTGCAGCTGCTGGCGGATCTGTTGCCGATGGTCCATTTCGACTTCGCACTGTCCGAAGTGGAGTATTTCGAAGGCATCACCGGCTCCACCGCCAATGCCGACGTGGCGTGGCAGCCGTTCATGCTGGGGCACCCGGCGTGGTTCCACACGAAGGCGGGCCAGGCCTTGCTGCAGGCGCTGCGCGCGGCGGCGTGAGGTTGGGTGGGGTCGGATCCCGTTCCGCAGGAAGCGCTCTGACCCCTCCTTCGACCCGTGGCTCGCAAATCGCCACCATTTGTAGTGAAATGGCCATCTGAAGCGGGGGTGCCTGGATTGCCAGGCTGAGAGAGTCCCTTGGAACCTGATCCGGTTTGCACCGGCGTAGGGAGCTTTGAGCAGCAGTCGCACCCCCGTTCCGGGCAGGTGCGTCCGTGCGCCGTCGCTTCGTCTCCCTTGCTGTCAGAAGACGAACCGAATGAACCGCTGCCTGCGCCCCACCCTGCTCGCCCTTGCCCTCTGCGCCGCCCTGCCGCTGCATGCCAGCGCTGCCGAGGCATCTCCCGACGTGGACGCCACTGGCGCCGAACGCTCGCCGACCGAGCTGGCCGCCGTGCGCGTGCAGGCCGGCAGACCCGCGGCCGATACCTCGCGCGCCAATGCCTTCGGCGGCGGCAGCTGGAAGGACACGCCGGCCTCGGTGAACGTGCTCGACCGCGATTACCTCGACCGCCGCCAGGTGCGTTCGCTGTCCGAGCTGACCAGCAACGATGCCTCGCTGGGCGATGCCTACGCACCGGTCGGCTACTACCAGAACATCGCCATCCGCGGCTTCGCCCTGGACGCGGCCACCGGCTACCGCTTCAACGGCCTGGCCATTGCCGGCGAACAGCGCCTGGCCCTGGAGAACGTGCAGGAAGTGCAGATCCTCAAGGGTGAAGCCGGCCTCGCCGCCGGCGTGATGGCACCGGGCGGCATCATCAACTACGTGGGCAAGCGCCCGGCCGAAGTGCGCACCGTCACCCTGGGCACCGATTCGGAAGGCTCGCGCTATGTCGCTGCCGATGTCGGCCACTGGATCACGCCGCGATTCGGCGTGCGCCTCAATGCGGCGTGGGACGCCAGCAACTCCTACGTCGAGCACGCCGATGGCAACCGCAATTTCTACTCGCTGGCCGCTGACTGGTTCATCGGCGAGCGCGGCAAGCTGGAAGTGGATGCCAACTACCAGACCAGCACGCAGCGCTCGGTGTCCGGCTATCAGCTGCTGGGCGCCAGCGAGCTGCCGCGCGGCGTCGACCGCAAGCACCTGCTTGGCTACCAGCCGTGGCAGCGCCCGGTGGATATCGCCAGCACCAACATCACCACCCTGCACACCTACGATTTCAACGAACGCTGGCAGTCGCGCGTGTCGGTGGGCTACAGCCGATCGGTCATCGATGACAACGTGGCCTTCGCCTACGGCTGCTACTACACCGCGCAGTGCGCCGATGGCGGCACGCCGGGCAACTACTTCGCGCCCAATGGCGACTACGACATCTACGATTACCGCAGCCCGGACGACACCCGCCGCAACCAGCAGGCGCGCGGCGAACTGCGCGGCCGCTTCGATACCGGCAGCGTCGGCCATGAGATGACCGTCGGCGCCGACTATTTCCGCCGCACCGTCGACCGCCGCCCCAGCGTCAACGAGTACGTGGGCAGCGCCAACATCCACGATGCACAGGTGCCGGTGTACGCGCCCTCGCCGCTGCAGCCGGGCCCGTCCGCGCGCCGCCTCGACAGCCGCCAGACCGCCGTCTTCGCGCTGGACCGCATCCGCTTCGGCGATGACTGGCAGTGGCTGGCCGGTGGCCGTTTCGTGCGCCTGGACGAGCGCGCCTATGACAAGCGCGGCGCCCTGCAGCGGCAGAGCCGCCTGTCGCGCTTCCTGCCGCAGACCGCGCTGGTGTGGAAGGCCAATGACCAGCTCAACGTCTACGGCAGCTACGTGCGCGGCATCTCGCTGGGCCAGGAGGCACCGTTCTGGACCACCAACGCCGATGCGTTCCTGCCGTCGGTGCAGTCGCGCCAGCTGGAAGTGGGCGTGAAGTACGTGCCGGTGCAGACCCTGACCCTGGGTGCGGCGCTGTTCCGCATTTCTCAGCCGTACCAGTTCGCCCAGCCGGACGACAGCGAGGCGGGCTACACCTTCGTGCAGCAGGGCACGCAGACCCACAGCGGCCTGGAAATGACCGCCAACGGCCAGTTGACCGACGCGCTGCAGATCGTCGCCAGCGCCAGCGTGCTGCAGGCACGTGCACGGGATGCAGGTACGCCGGCCTATGAGGCCCACCAGCTGGTGAACGTGCCCAAGGTGCGTGCCAGCGTGCACCTGGCCTATGCGCTGCCGTTCGTGCAGGGCCTGGATGTGACCGGTGGCTGGCGCTATGCCTCTTCCAATGTGGCCCGCGCCGATGGCAGCGTGCGCGCGCCGGACTACTCGGTGTTCGATGCCGGCCTGCGCTTCCAGCATCGCCTGCATGAGCGTGCGGTGACCTGGAACCTGTCGGTGGACAACGTATTCAACCGCTTCTACTGGCGAGATACCGGCAGCAGCGGCGGTGATTACTACCTGTTCCCCGGTGCACCGCGACAGGCGCGGCTGTCGGTGACGTTCGCGCTGTGAGCGGCGTCCTGCTCGAGTGGACCGCCGCGCTGTGCAGCGTGCTCGGCGTCTGGCTGATGGCCCGGCGCCGACTGGCGGCATGGCCGGTGGGCCTGCTGTCGGTGGCGCTGTACGGCGCAGTGTTCGCCGAGGCCAAGCTGTATTCGGACACGCTGCTGCAGGTCGCCTTCGGTGGCTTCCTGGTCTATGGCTGGATCAACTGGCGCCAGCATGCCGCCGACGAAGGCAGCATCCGCATCGTGCCGCTGGCGCGCGGCAAGGCGCTGCGCGACCTTGCCATCGGCCTGTGCGGTGGCATCGCCCTGGGCACGGCCATGCACAGCTTCACCGATGCGGCGCTGCCGTGGCTGGATGCGATGCTGACCGCGCTGAGCCTGGTCGGGCAGTGGTGGCAGGCACGCCGCCACGTGGCGTGCTGGTGGGTGTGGATCGCGGTGGACGTGGTCTACGTGGGCACGTACCTGTTCAAGTCACTGCACGTGACCGCGGCGCTGTACGTGTTCTTCCTGGGTCTGGCGGTGTTCGGCCTGCGGGCGTGGAGTGCCGCAGCGCGCGAGCACCGGTAGTCGCCACCAGAACGCATCCACGCATGGCGTGGATCTACTGGATACGGTCATCCACGCATGGCGTGGATCTACTGGATACGGTCATCCACGCATGGCGTGGATCTACCGGCGCGGGGTCAGTCGCCCAGGTCGGCCAGCACCCTGCGCGAGGGCGCGAAGAAGGTGACGCCGGTGGTGGCGGTCGAGAAGTCCAGGATCCGGTCGTGCAGCGGCGCGGGGTTGCCGATGAACATGCGCTCGAGCATCTGCTCGATCACCCACAGGCGGCGCGTGTAACCGATGAAGTAGGTGCCGTACTCGCCGCGGCCCGGGTTGGCGAAGGGCATGTTGTCACGCAGGATCTCGTGCTCGCCGTCGGCATCCTCGATGGTGCACAGCGTCTTGTGCGACTTCTGCGCGTCGGCCGGGGCATCGTCCAGCTCGATGTTGTCGTGCTTGGTGCGGCCGATGATCGCTTCCTGGGCTTCGGTCTTCTGCGCGCGCCAGGCATCCAGGTTGTGCAGGTACTTCTGCACCACCACGTAGCTGCCGCCGGCATGGTCGGGGTCTTCATCGCCGACGATCGTGGCTTCCGGCAGCGACAGCCCTTCCGGGTTGGCCGTGCCATCGACGAAGTCCAGCAGGTCACGGCCATCGAAGTAGCGGAAGCCGGCCACCTCGTCCACCGCCTCCACGGCATCGCCGAAGGCCATCAGCAGGTTGCGCTCGAAGGCGACGATCAGGTCCATGGTGCGCGCGCGCACGTGGTACAGCAGGTCACCCGGGGTGGACACGGCGGTGTGGGTCGCGCCCTTGATCTCGCGGAACGGCTTCAGCTCGCGCGGCGGCGTGCTGCCCACCACCGCTTCCCACACGCGGTGGCCGATGGCCACGTTGCAGGTGAAGGTGCGCTCGATATCGCGGATGGCAGTATTCTTGATCAGGTCATCGCTGCTGCCCAGCACCTCGCGCACCTTGGCGATGGAATCTGCATCGTCCTTCACCTTCAGCACCAGGAACGCGGCCGAGTGGGTCAACGGCGCGGTGATCTGCTGCGGCTCGTTGTCGAGCGTGTGATTGAGGGCGGTGATCGGTGCGGGCTGGGAATTCACGGTACATCCTGCTGGCGTGGGGCGGGCGCGTCGCGCGGGGCGAAGTGCGGGCGATTCTAGCGGAAGCCCCCTGCAGATGGTGGAGCTGCAGTAGAGCCACGCCATGCGTGGCTGAGGAGAGCATCCACGCATGGCGTGGCTCTACTGAACATCCACGCACGGCGTGGCTCTACCGGCAGGCGATCCACTCGACAGTCGCGGCACAAAAAAGAAGCCCGGCGCGAGGCCGGGCTTCGGGTGGCGTGCGGGAGAGAGAGAGAGCACACGCCGGTAACGCTTTTTACTGTGGTACTGCTTATTACCAGGTGAAGCGCGGGCCCACGAACCACTCGCGGTCGCCGGCCTTGGCCAGCTTCACTTCGCCGCTCAGGCCCCAGTTCGGGGTGAACTTGGCGGTGGCGCCGACGCGGCCGTAGAACTCGCCGTCCGGATCGATGCCGTGCTTCTTGCTGTAGTCCTCGTAGCCGGCCAGCGCGTAGCCTTCCAGGTACGGGTTGAACGCGGTGCGCAGGCCCACTTCGGTGGAGTAGCCGTTGAAGTCCAGGCCGTGCTTCATGTCGAACTTCTGGTACGCGACACGAGCCACCAGGTCGGTGTTCGGTGCGATGCCGTAGTTGTAGCCGGCGCCGATGCGCCACTGGTCAACGTCGTTCTTGAAGGTGTCGGTTTCCTGCTTGCTGTAATCAGCGAAGACCGAGAAGTTCGGGTGCACGGCAACCGAGCCCTTGATGCCCCAGCCATCGGCGTCGCCGCCCTTGGCATCGGTGTTCACGTAACCGCCTTCAACGTAGTTGTACGACAGGCCATCGGCAGCCGATGCAGCGAACGGCAGGGCAGCCAACAGACCCAGGGCGAGCAGCGAATTCTTGTTCATCGGGACACACCTTTAATTATTTTTGGTTTCGTCGGCCGCCTCCCCGGGAGAGAGACAGAGCGAAGAGGCGGTCGACAGGTGTGAATTATCCGTTTGCTGGTGAAATCGACCCTGAATATTGAACTGACCAGTACATGAATGAAGTTTCTGTTCAGGGAACTCTGATGGCGGCTCGCAACTGGGGAGAACGGCATAGTTGGGCACCGATCACACAAACTATGCCGTTCGGTCTAGTGACCAACTATGCCGGCGAAGAACGGCATAGTCTGGAAGGCCCGCGATCCCTAGCCTTGGCGAACCTTGTTCCGAAGGTCGATCATGAACTGCTTCTCCTTTTTGTTGAAAGCGCGGCGCCGGTCCTCGCTGGCCCGGATCACAGCCTCCAGAGTCGCGATATCGGCCTCAAACTCCGTAGCTCCAGGCAACTCATACTGGCCTTCACGCGGGCTGTCATGGCCCACAATGACCTCACTGGCTTTTCCGTATACCGAGACGATCGTTCGCCAGTCATCGATTCCAAAACCCGCGACGGCACCAACCTGAATGACGCGAACTTCGTCGCTGAAGGGGTGCACGGTGTCATTCAGTATGATCTCGCGAACCGCACGTTCCACCATCCCTCGCATGTGCCCGTACGCGTCGCGAATTTCTCGCTTATCCGCGCTGCTTGGGTACGCGTTATGGGCGGCCTTCATCTGAACCGCCAACGCTTTCAGATGTGCCATCTGATCGCTGTAAGGCTTACTCTCCCAGGCGAGACCATCGAGAAGTCCGCCTGGACTGCCAGCCTGCCACTCTACAGTTTGGATCTTGGCTGGCATCTGTTGTTCCGCAATCTCGGCCAACAGGGTGGTCAGGAAGACAGCGTCATGAGTGAAGATCACCACCGGGCGCTCTGAACCAAGCTGGACCAAATGCTCCGCCATCCTCCTACGATGCAGGTGGTCAAGTGACGTTGAAGGGTCGTCAAAAACTATGGTGGACTTGTCGCCGCGAAGCTTAGCTTCAGCGAGGAAAAACGCCAGTGCAACGGCGCGCTGCTCTCCCTCGGACAGAACCTCATGCACGCCGTGCTTGCACCCAGTCAGCGCCAGCCCATGTAAGTTGCGTCCGCCCTTTGTCTGGCTGGTCAGTACTGGAGTGACGCGACGCCGATAGCCTAAAGCCGTGAGCTCTTCATTGAGAGCCGTTGCCAAAGCGTCGGTAGCGTAAACCTTGGAGAGCGCAGTGATCTTGGTTGAAACAGCCTTGGTATTCAATGCGTCACGAGCGCGCTCCAATGCAAGGCGGCGTAAAGAGGCCTGTACGTAGGTTTCGATCGCAGGCAGATGGGTACCGAGGTCGCGGCGCGCGACAAGCCCAGCATGCAGGTGCTTCAGGTCGGCCAGCTCGGACTGACTATTCGACCTCCGCAGCCTTTCAGCTAACTCACGGAGGGCACCCGCCTTGGCTGTCAATCGGACAGACAGCGCTTCCCCAATGGGAAGCTCCGGCCGAGGAGTGGTCCACTGAGACAGTACATAACAAGTCTCAATCCACTCTCGACGGGCGGCCCAGGCGGTTTGGTGTTCAATGATCGCCGCCCCGAGGGCTTCATCGGCCTGCTTGATCTCATCTAGCGTTGCCGGCTCCACTGCGGCAAGATTGGCAGATTCGATTTTCAGACGCGCATCCGCCACCGAGCGCCGTGCGGCCTCCAAATTCTTCGCAGCATCCGCAGCGACGAACACGTGGAATCGGCGCAATCGGTCCTGCGCGGGTTCGCCCAATATCTGCTGACATAGAACGCATTGATCCTCTGGCTGGTAGGCAGGGTGATCGCTGTGATCAGGATAGGCAACTACAGAAAAAGCACGAGCGGCATGGAACAGGCTCTTCCACTGTTCGCCTCCAGTCTCCGGCAGCAAGTCTTGTGCGTCGGTGCCCGAAGAGCTCTCATCATGAAGTAACCGTTGAGCCAGACGATCTGCGACAACGGCCTCTTCCTCGGCGCATGCCATGCCCATGAACTTGTCCAAAGCAGCATCCGTAACGAATCGCTCGGCGGCCACAGCGTTTCTAGCCAATGACTCAAGTCGCTGAGCCAGCCGTTCGTGCTTGGTTGCTTCCGGCTCGACATCAAGGCCTTTGATCGCCGCAGATAGGTCAGCGATCGATTGAAGTTCATCAGCATTCAACGTCGCCAGAGCCCGCAGCGAAGGCAAGTCCGTGCTAGGACCCAAGGTCCGAATCATGTCACCAACCGTGTGCCTTCCCTGTAGGGCCAGGAACTGTGCCGGGCTTAGCTGAATGCCGGAAATCTCCCTTGAAATCTCTTCTTGAACTGCCTGCTGCGCGCTCGCCAAGGCAGACAGCGCATGGAATCCAAAGGGCACGAAGGTGGACGGCCCACCCCGAGCGATGTAGTCCTGCGCGCACTGGCTGTCATACACAGACACCATGGCCAGGTCAGAGTCGCTCGCGCGTCCCTCTTGCCAGCGGAACTCCCTGTGTGTGCCATCCACCACGTATCCGAAGGAAGCCGAAGGTGCCGCTGTGGCAGCGCTGGTGAAAGCATTGGGCAACACTGCCGAAGAGTGGCGAGCCCGGCACGCGCGCTTCATGACACGCGCAAAACCGGACTTCCCAGCACCGTTCTCACCAAAAATCAACGTAACGCCGGCTTCCGCGATATCCAGCTGACGGCCGTCTGGAAATCCATTTACGCTGGCCAAGTTAGACAACCCAGTCAGCAACGTTGAGGAACCGGACCCAAGGGTTGGAACATGTGAGCTGAGCAACGGCAGCGGCACCGGTGCTTCAGGTCGTCCCTCCACCATTGCCCTCATATCGAGCAAATCCTGTCGGCTCAGCTCCCCCCCAATGAGGAAAGCACGTCGCAATGCGTCACGCTGCCAAGCGGTGAGTTCCTCGGACCAGGAGAGAATCGCATCTAAGAGCGTCATGGCGTTTCCTTATAGGGCCAGCCATCACATTACAGTCCGGTAGCGCCTCTGAACAGCGTGGCCAATCCTGCATAAAGTACCGGGAAAACACGTTATGCAGGCCGGGAAGTGACGGGCGAGTCTATGCCTACTCCGGCGATTCAAGCTAGTAGGGAAGGGCTGGCCACAGTTCCTGCGAATACTAGTCAGGCTCGGCACCCTTTGAAGAGGTTTCGATGGCTACCATGCAGAAAGTTGCTCTCAGGTACTTACGCACAATCTGCGGGCTCGTGCGATGGATCTTGCATTGTGCCGCTACTATCTCTGATAGCTTGGGGTGTTCGGGACTATCAAGGACCCTAAAACAAGACTCAAACAAGGCAGTTCGTAGTCTAGGATTTGCAGGCGACGGTTTGAATCGCCCAGGCTTTTGTAGACAGTCGTCAGCCGTTTAGTGCGTACCGCTTCTCAAACTCTACCGGGGACAGCCCGTCGTTGGAACTGTGCCGCCGTTTTGGGTTGTAGAACATCTCGATGTACTGAAAGACGTCGGCGCGTGCCTCGTCGTGATTGCTGTAGATCCTCCGCTTGATCCGCTCCCGCTTCAGCAGCTGGAAGAAGCTCTCCATCGCCGCGTTGTCATGGCAATTGCCTCGTCGACTCATGCTGCACACGATGTCGTGTTCGCGCAGGAAGCTCTGCCAGTCTTCGCTGGTGAACTGGGTTCCCTGGTCGGAGTGAAGCAGAAGCCCGGGGCTTGGTTTGCGCCGCCACACTGCAGCCAATAGCGCCTGC
>NZ_JBXFWG010000039.1:0-40923 GCF_056854535.1 Stenotrophomonas sp. STEN054
CACCCGCAATAGCTTACGGTCAACTGCGGGGTAGCGCCGGGCCATGCCCGGCGTTTCGCTGCCGCCGCTGCGCGCGCCGGGATTGGCCCGACGCTACCGCTTCAACCGATCTCGACCCACGCCGGCGCATGGTCGCTGGGGCGCTCCCAGGTGCGCGGCTCGCGGTCGATGCCCGAGGCCGCCGCACTGGCCTTCAGCGCATCGGAGACCAGGGTCAGGTCGATGCGCAGGCCGAGGTTCCGGCGGAAGCCGGCGGCGCGGTAATCCCACCAGCTGAACACGCCGGCCTCGTCGTTGTGCAGGCGGAACGCATCATGCAGGCCGAGCTGCAGCAGCTTCTGCAGCGCACCGCGCTCGGCGGTGGAGGTCAGGATGTGGTTCTCGTTCCAGACCTCGGGGTCGTGCACGTCGCGCACGTCCGGGGCGATGTTGAAGTCGCCCATCACGATCAGCTTGGGATGGCGCTGCAGTTCCTGCGCGATCCAGGCATGCACCGCTTCCAGCCAGCGCAGCTTGTACTCGTACTTGTCGGTGCCGACGTCCTGGCCGTTCACCACGTACAGGTTGATCACACGCAGGTCGCCGAAGGTACCGGCGATGACGCGCTTCTGCTCGTCCTCGAAGCCGGGGATGCCGATCTGCACGTCCTGCGCCGGATCTCGCGACAGCAGCGCCACGCCGTTATAGGTTTTCTGGCCGGCGAACACGCTGCGGTAGCCCGCGGCGATCAGCGCCGAATCGGGGAACTTGTGGTCCTCCAGCTTGGTTTCCTGGATACCGACGATATCCGGGCCGAAATCCTTGAGCCACTGCTCCAGGTGCGGCAGGCGGACATTGAGCGAATTGACGTTCCACGAGGCGATTTTCATGGGGGTCATTCTACCCGGGTGGGATTTGGTAGGCGCCAAACTTGGTTGGCGCCCACCAGAGCAGATCCCGTCAGTAGAGCCACGCCATGCGTGGCTTCACCGGACCAGCAGCTTCAACAACCCCGCAATCTTCGAATACGGCGGCCGCAGCCGGTCACTGGCCGCCCAGCGCGACTGCCAGAGCACCGGCAGCCGCTTGCTCATGGCATCGAACCCGGCCCGGCCGTGGTACGCGCCCATGCCACTGGCCCCCACCCCGCCAAACGGCAGGCCGTCGGCGGCGAAGTGCAGCAGCGTGTCGTTGACCGTCACCCCGCCGGCCACCACCTGGCCAAGGATGCGCTCCACCGTGGCCGTGTCATGGCTGAAGGGATACAGCGCCAGCGGCCGGTCGCGCGACAGTACATCGGCCAGCGCGGCTTCCAGGTTGGGGTAGGCCCGCACCGGCAGGATCGGCCCGAAGATTTCCTCGCGCATCAGGTCCAGGTCATCCGGCGGGTCCAGCACCACGGTCGGCACCAGCAGGCGTTCACGATCGGCGCGCGCCGCGTCCACCTGCGCCAGCGGAATGACCGGCACGCCGCGCTCGCGTGCCTGCGCCAGATAACCTTGCAGGCGCTGGTACTGGCCCTCGTTGATGATGCGCGTGTAATCGCCGGCATCGCTGAAGTCGCCGTAGCGCTCGCGCACCTGCTGCTGCAGCGCCTGCACGAACTCACGCTGGCGCGCGGTGTCGATCAGCACGTAGTCCGGCGCGATGCAGGTCTGGCCAGCGTTGAACCACTTGCCGGTGGCCAGCCGCGCGGCGGCCTTTTCCAGCGGGAAATCGCGGCAGACAATCGCCGGCGACTTGCCGCCCAGCTCCAAGGTCAGCGGCACCAGATGCTCGGCTGCGGCGGCCATCACCTTGCGGCCGACGGCGGTCGAACCGGTAAACAACAGATGGTCCAGCGGCAGCGAGGACACCGCCGCGGCCACGTCCGCCCCGCCCTGGACCACTGCCACCCGATCAGGCGCGAACACATTGGCCAGCAGATCGGCCAGGAACGCGCTGGTGCGCGGGGTGTGTTCGGAGGGCTTCAGCAGCACGTGGTTGCCCGCGGCGATGGCCGTGACCAGCGGCACCAGCGCCAGCGTGACCGGGTAGTTCCAGGGCGAGATCACGCCGACCACGCCCAGCGGCGTCGGCCGCAGCTGCGCGCGCGCCGGCCACAGCTTCCAGCCGGCCGATGCCCGCTGCGGCTTCGACCAGCGCCGCAGGTGCCGGCGCAGGTGGTCGATGGCCGACAGCACGCTCATGCCATCGGCCAGCTTCGATTCGACGTGGGCGCGGTGACCGAAGTCCTCGGCGATGGCCTGGGCCATTTCATCCATGCGCGTCTGCAGCGCCTCGCGCAGGCGTCGCAGGTCCGCGTCGCGCTGGTCGAGCGAAGGGCGCTGGGCCTGCCAGGCGCTGCGCAGGGTCTGCAGGATGGCGGGGAGGTCGGCTGGGGCGGTGGTGGTCATGGGCCGACTATACGGCGTGCGGGATCGCGCAACCGTCGTCTCGATGGGGTGCTGTACCGCGCCGCGGTAGGGTCCACCGTTGGTCGACTGTCGCGCGGAGCGCGCGTTTTCAACAATCCCGCCAAGAGCAGTCGACCAACGGTCGACTCTACCCCGACGCATTCCCGCAAACAGAAAGGCCGTGGTCTTCACCACGGCCTTTCCTTCATCCGATGAACATCACGCTTACTTGGTGATGTCCACGTTCCTCGTTTCGCGCAGGAACAGGCCGCCGATCACCACCGACATCAGCGCGATGATGATGGGATACCACAGGCCGTAGTACAGGTTGCCGGTACCGGCCACCAGCGCGAAGGAGATCGCCGGCAGGAAGCCACCGAACCAGCCGTTGCCGATGTGGTACGGCAGCGACATCGAGGTGTAGCGGATGCGGGTCGGGAACAGTTCGACCAGGTAGGCGGCGATCGGGCCGTAGACCATGGTCACGTACAGCACCAGCAGCCACAGCATGAAGATCGTGCCGGCGATGTTGATGCGCGAGCCATCGGCCTTGGCCGGGTAGCCCGCCGTGGTCAGTGCACCCTTCAGTTCGGCACCGAAGGCATCGGCCTTGGTCTTGCCCTCTTCCTTGGTCAGGCCGGCGGCCTCGTACGAGGTGACGCTGGCGCTGCCCACGTTCACCACGGCCAGCGAACCGGCAGCTGCCGGCTGCACGTCATACGGCACACCGGCCTTGGTCAGCGCGGCGGTGGCAACGTCGCAGGAGCTGGTGAACTTGCGCAGGCCCACCGGATCGAACTGGAACGAGCAGGTGCTCGGATCAGCCACAACCAGTGCCGGCGAGTTGCTGCGGGCTTCTTCGATGGCCGGGTTGGCGAAGTGGGTCAGGCCCTTGAAGATCGGGATGTAGGTAACGGCGGCCAGCAGGCAGCCTGCCAGGATGATCTTCTTGCGGCCGATACGGTCGGACAGCCAGCCGAAGAAGATGAAGAACGGCACGCCCAGCGCCAGCGCGACAGCGATCAGCAGGTAGGAGGTGGTGGCGTCGACTTTCAGCATGCTGCTCAGGAAGAACAGCGCGTAGAACTGGCCGCCGTACCAGACCACGGCCTGGCCGGCCGCGGCACCCAGCAGGACCAGCAGCATCAGCTTCAGGTTGCCGCCCTTCAGGCTGTCACGGAACGGGGTCTTGGAGCCCTTGCCCTCGGACTTCATCTGCTGGAACAGCGGCGACTCGCTCAGCTGCAGGCGGATCCACACCGACACGCCCAGCAGCACGATCGAGACCAGGAACGGAATGCGCCAGCCCCAGGCTTCGAAGGCTTCATTGCCCAGGAAGTAGCGGCAGGCCAGGATGATCAGCAGCGACATGAACAGGCCAAGCGTGGCGGTGCACTGGATGAAGCTGGTGTACAGGCCACGCTTGTCCGGCGGTGCATGTTCGGCCACGTAGGTGGCCGCTCCACCGTACTCACCACCCATCGCCAGGCCCTGGGCCAGGCGCAGCACGATCAGGATCACCGGTGCGGCGAAGCCGATCGAGGCGTAGTTGGGCAGCACACCGACCAGGAAGGTCGAGATGCCCATGATGAGGATGGTGACCAGGAAGGTGTACTTGCGGCCGATGCGGTCGCCGAGGCTGCCGAAGAAGGCCGCGCCGAACGGACGCACGAAGAAGCCGGCGGCGAAGGCCAGCAGGGCGAAGATCATGCCCGTGGTTTCGTTGACGCCACTGAAGAACTGCTTGGCGATGATCGCGGCAAGCGAGCCATACAGGAAGAAGTCATACCACTCGAAAACAGTGCCCAGGCTGGACGCGAAGATGACCTTCTTGTGTCCCTGGGTAAGTTGGGCTTTCGCCGGTGCAGGTGTTGCTGACATGTGACGCTTCCCCTCTGTAGTGCCGACCGTTGGTCGGCAATCATGTTCTGGTAGGTGCCGACCGTTGGTCGGCACTCATTTAAAAACTGTACTTCGTGGTGAACTGCACGCGGTTGATATCGCCCTTGCGCCCATCCTCGATCTCACGCACGCCGTACATGTACTCGGCACCGACATCGACCTTGGGCATCGGCGTGTAGAAGATGTTGCCGCGGATGCTCTGCACGCTCTTGGTGACCAGCGGCCCCAGGCTGCCATCGTTGTCGTAGTCGCTGCGGGCGTAGATCAGGTTGGTGCGCAGCTTCGGCGAGAAGACATGGCGCCAGCCCACGTAGCCGGCCAGCACGCCGGTCGGGTTCAGTTCGTCGCGGGCGATGTCATAGGCGGTATCCGCAGTGACGCCGAGGCCGATGTAGCGGGCGATGCCCTCGCCACCGGTCAGCTGGTAGTGCAGCGAATCATTGCCGCCCATCACCCACTTGCCGCCCAGGGTCAGGCCGCCGGCCACCTTGTCGGCCTTGGCGCCGGTGGCCTGGTTGTCGACCTTCAGCTGGCGGACGATGCCGCCGACGCCGAAGGTGCCCCAGTCGCCCTTCCAGCCATAACGCATCGTCAGGTCGGGCAGGCTGCCACGGTCGGAGTTGGCGCTGGCGTTGGTCCACACGCCGGTGACCGGATTGCGGGTACCGGTGAGGGTGGTGGTTTCCGGGTTTTCCAGGGCGACGCTGAAGCCGCCCTGGGTGTAGCGCACCTGCGCCTGGCGCACGAACACCACGCCATCGGTCGGGCCGACGAAGTCGACCGCCTCCGGCAGCGCCGCCGCATCCATGAAGTTGGACCAGGTCTGGCCGGCCAGCCAGTTGTTCCAGTACATGTAGGCGTGGCGCAGGGTCACGCCATAGGTGTTGGTGGAGGTCTGGTTGCCCAGCGAGTTGCCGAAGAAGTCCATCTCGAACATCGCGCCGGACTTGTTGCCCGATTCGCTTACGTTGTCGATGCCGATGTTGAAGCGCGAGAACTTGGCGTGGGCGTTGTAGTCCACGTCCGAGCGCTTGCCCGAGCCGCCGGCACCGGCCACCGGGGTCTGGCCCGGCAGGTACAGCGCGCGGCCGGTGGCATCGTCGGCCAGCTGGCCATCGCTGGTCTGGGTGGCCAGGAAATCGGCCTTGATGAAGCCGCCGATCTTGACCGTGGTGCCCGGCGCGGCGCCCGGGGTGATGGTGGTGACCTGGATCGGCTGCTTGCCGGCCGGCACCTGTACGACCGGCTTCTGCTCGGCCTGCACGGCGCGGACATCGGTCACGGCCTGCTGGGTCTGCACGATCTGGGTCTGCTGTTGCTGCTGCGAAGACAGCAGCGCCTGGACCTGGCGCTCCAGCTCGGCAACGCGTGATTCAAGCGCTTTCTCTTTGGCGGTCTCTGCGAACGCCATGCCCGGTGCGACCAGAGCGACCAGCAGGCAGGCCGCCAAAGGTGTGCGCACGGCTTTCAACGTACGGTGGCTCATGTTGCCCTCTCTCCCAAGTGGCAAGGTGATGCCGCGCGTGGGGCACGGTCGAGCCGAGACTGCGGGGCGTTTATGTATAGCGGTATTCGCCATTGGTCGAACCCGGGCCCGCAGGGCGCCGACTTTCGACCATGGTCTAAGCGCCGTGGTGACGCGACCGGGGGTGGATGGGGCAAACTGGTGGCGGAGGGTCGTTGCGATGCTGCGACCGCACATACAAAGTCAACGTGCAAGTGAGGGTGCCATGGCTGATATCTACCCCGTCGATCCGCAGTTCGCCGCCAAGGCACGCATCGACAAGACGTCTTACGAGCAGCAGTACCAGGCGTCGGTGTCCGACCCGGATGCGTTCTGGGGCAAGGCCGCCGAACGGCTGGACTGGATGCGCAAGCCGGCGAAGATCAAGAACGTCAGCTACGACCTGGCCGATTTCCACATCAAGTGGTTCGAGGACGGCGAGCTCAACGCCAGCGTGAACTGCCTGGACCGCCAGCTCGAGAAGCGCGGCGACAAGACCGCCCTGCTGTTCGAACCGGACGGCCCGGACGCACCGGCACAGCACGTCACCTACCGCGAGCTGTACGAGCGCACCTGCCGCCTCGGCAACGCGCTGCGCAACCTGGGCGTCAAGAAGGGCGACCGGGTCACCATCTACCTGCCGATGATCGTCGATGCGGCCGTGGCCATGCTGGCCTGCGCGCGCATCGGTGCGATCCATTCGGTGGTGTTTGGCGGCTTCGCTCCGAACTCGATCGCCGACCGCGTCAGCGATTGCCAGAGCAAACTGATCATCACCGCCGACGAAGGCCTGCGCGGTGGTCGAAAGATTCCGCTGAAGGCCAACGTCGATGCCGCGCTGAAGCTGCCGGGCACGAACACGGTTGAAACCGTGCTGGTGGTGCGCCACACCGGCGGCGCGGTCGACATGCAGGCCCCGCGCGACCGCTGGTTCCACGATGTGGTGGACAGCCAGCCGTCGACCTGCGAACCCGAGCGCATGAACGCGGAAGACCCGCTGTTCATCCTCTACACCTCCGGTTCCACCGGCAAGCCGAAGGGCGTGCTGCACACCACCGGCGGCTACCTGCTGTACGCGGCCTACACCCATGAAGCGGTGTTCGACCTGCGCGAAGACGACATCTACTGGTGCACCGCCGACGTCGGCTGGGTCACCGGCCACAGCTACATCGTGTACGGTCCGCTGGCCAACGGCGCGACCTCGCTGATGTTCGAAGGCGTGCCGAACTACCCGGACACCTCGCGCTTCTGGAACGTGATCGACAAGCACAAGGTGACGATCTTCTACACCGCCCCGACCGCCATCCGCGCACTGATGCGCGAGGGCGAGGAGCCGGTGCAGAAGACCTCGCGCGCCTCGCTGCGCCTGCTCGGCAGCGTCGGCGAGCCGATCAATCCGGAAGCCTGGCGCTGGTACTACGAGGTGGTCGGCGACAGCCGCTGCCCGATCGTCGATACCTGGTGGCAGACCGAGACCGGCGGCATCCTGATCTCGCCGCTGGCCGGCGCGATGGATCTCAAGCCGGGTTCGGCGACCCTGCCCTTCTTCGGCGTGCAGCCGGCGCTGGTCAATGCCGATGGCGAAGTGCAGGACGGCCCGACCGAGGGCAACCTGATCATCCGTGATTCCTGGCCGGGCCAGATGCGCACGGTGTACGGCGACCACCAGCGCTTCATCGACACCTATTTCCGCACCTACCCGGGCAGCTACTTCACCGGCGACGGTTGCCGCCGCGATGAAGACGGCTACTACTGGATCACCGGCCGCGTGGACGATGTCATCAACGTGTCCGGCCACCGCATCGGCACCGCCGAAGTGGAAAGCGCGCTGGTGTCGCACCCGAAGGTGGCCGAGGCCGCTGTCGTCGGCTTCCCGCACGACGTCAAGGGCCAGGGCATCTACGCCTACGTGACCCTGGTGGCCGACGAAGCCCCCAGCGACGAGCTGCACAAGGAACTGGTCGCTTGGGTGCGCAAGGAAATCGGCCCCATCGCCACGCCGGACCACCTGCAGTGGGCACCGGGCCTTCCCAAGACCCGTTCGGGCAAGATCATGCGCCGCATCCTGCGCAAGATTGCCGAGAACGCGCCGGACCAGCTTGGCGACACCTCGACCCTGGCCGATCCGTCGGTGGTGGCGTCGCTGGTGGACGAGCGCAAGGTGCGCTGACGTACGACCCAGGGTCGGATCCCTTTCCGCAAGGAAAGGGCTCCGACCGCATCTGCTTTCCCCCACGGTTCCCCCCGACCATGACCACCCTCCTGATTGCCGATGACCACCCGTTGTTCCGCGAGGCCCTGCGTGGGGCCGTGCAGCGGGTCATCCCCGGCGTGCAGCTGTTCGAGGCCGACAGCGTGGAAGCGCTGTACGCGCTGGCCGACCAGCACAACGACGCCGACCTGGTCCTGATGGACCTCAACATGCCTGGCGCGCAGGGCTTCAACGCGCTGGTGCACATGCGCTCGCTGCACCCTCACCTGCCGGTGGTGGTGGTGTCCGCACGCGAAGAAGCGACGGTGATGCGCCGCGCGCTCGACCACGGCGCGCTGGGCTTCATTCCCAAATCGGCCGACTCGGACACGATCGGCCACGCGCTGGGCACCATCCTCGATGGCGAAACCTGGGCGCCGCCGGAAGCGCACAATGTGCCGCCCACCGGCAGCGAGGAACGCGAAGTCGGCCAGCGCCTGCGCGAACTGACCCCGCAGCAGTTCCGCGTGCTGCAGATGCTCGGCGCCGGCCGCTTGAACAAGCAGATCGCCTACGACCTCAACGTCTCCGAGGCCACGATCAAGGCCCACGTCACCGCCATCCTGCGCAAGCTGGGCGTGACAAACCGCACCCAGGCCGTGCTGATGGCCGGCAAGCTGGCGATCGACGACGACGCCATCGTGCTGCCGCCAGAAGAAGACTGAACTTCCGTTGTAGAGCCGAGCCCATGCTCGGCTGCTGTTGGCCGAAGATCGCGCTGCGCGCGTGAGCCGAGCGCAGGCTCGGCTCTACAGGACTTCGCGGCACCCGCCTTTTGTAGAGCCGAGCCCATGCTCGGCTGCTGTTGGCCGAAGATCGCGCTGCGCGCGTGAGCCGAGCGCAGGCTCGGCTCTACAGGACTTCGCGGCACCTGCCTTTGTAGAGCCGAGCCCATGCTCGGCTGCTGTTCGCCGAAGATCGCGCTGCGCGCGTGAGCCGAGCGCAGGCTCGGCTCTACAGGACTTCGCGGCAACTGCCTTTGTAGAGCCGAGCCCATGCTCGGCTGCTGTTCGCCGAAGATCGCGCTGCGCGCGTGAGCCGAGCGCAAGCTCGGCTCTACAGGACTTCGCGGCACCTGCCTTTGTAGAGCCGAGCCCATGCTCGGCTGCTGTTCGCCGAACACCGCGCTGCGCGCGTGAGCCGAGCGCAGGCTCGGCTCTACAGGACTTCGCGGCACCCGCCTTTTGTAGAGCCGAGCCCATGCTCGGCTGCTGTTCGCCGAATACCGCGCTACTCCTGCAGAGGCCATCTGCTCCAGGCGTGAGGGTACTCGCCAAGAAACGTCGCCAGCCCAGCACGAACCGGATTGGCCGCAATGTACATCGCCTGCGTGCGCAGGCATTCATCGCTGCGCAGCGCGTGGTCGTAGTAGCCCGGCTGCCAGATCGGCGCGTTGGCTTCCACTTGCCTGGCGATGGTCCGTCCGCTTCTGGACTTGAGGATCTGCATGCATCCGGCGAGCGTTCCGCATCGCAGTTCGATCAGCCAGTGCAGATGATCCGGCATGACCACCCACGCCAGGGAGCACGTCCGCCCCGTCCGCTCCACCGTACGGAGTGCCTCGATCAGAAGGTCGACGTTGGCTTCATCGTCGAACCAGCGTCGACGCGCGTATGTCACAGCGGTGATCGCATAGACATTGCCGGTCTGCGACCACCGGCCAGTACGGAGTGCGGGACTGGACATGCCCGAAGACTATGCTGCGCCCGACAGGCTCTCCATCGGGGCAACACCGCATCGCCTGTCGGCCGATGCCTCACCTTGGAGCCGAGCGCAGGCTCGGCTCTACAGCTCCGCGTGTTACGCCACGCCGTGCAGGTGTTCGTACAGGATCGTCGAACCGATGATGACCAGGATCACGCCACCGATGATCTCGGCGCGCTTGCCGACCATGCCACCGAGCACGCGGCCCAGCATGATGCCGGCGGTGACCATGGTCAGCGTGCACAGGCCGATGACCGCAGCCATCACACCGATATGCACGTCCATGAAGGCCAGGCCGATGCCCACGGCCATCGCGTCGATGCTGGTGGCGAAACCGGTCAGTGCCAGCTTCCAGAAACCGTGGTGCTGCGAGGGATCCTCATCCTCTTCGCCGCTGTCCGGGCGCACGCCGTTGATGATCATGTGCACGCCCAGCGCGACCAGCAGGCCGAACGCGATCCAGTGGTCGAAGGCTTCCACGTACTGCAGGGCGGCGCGACCAAGCAGCCAGCCGATGATGGGCGTGATCGCCTCGATGACGCCGAAGATGATGCCGGCGCGCAGTGCATCGCGGAACACCGGCTTGCGCATGGCCGCACCCTTGCCGATCGCCGCAGCGAAGGCATCGGTGGACATGGCGAAGCCGATCAGGAGGATCGAAACAGGAGACATTGGCGGCTGCTGAAGGTCGGGCAAGGACGGACGCACGGCTCGCGCTCGCGCCCAACCTGACGTTGCGCGCGCGGGCCGCTGGTCTCGCCAACCATCATGGTTGTCCACGCCACGGCGCACTGGCCGAGTATGTTGACGTGGACGATTCCTGCGTAGGAATCCGGCTACTCCCCAAGGGGACGCGAAGCTTAGCACCGCGATCCACGCGTGGC
This sequence comes from Stenotrophomonas sp. STEN054, assembly GCF_056854535.1. NCBI lineage: Bacteria > Pseudomonadati > Pseudomonadota > Gammaproteobacteria > Lysobacterales > Lysobacteraceae > Stenotrophomonas > Stenotrophomonas sp. STEN054. The sequence continues at coordinate 10,621 of NZ_JBXFWG010000039.1, forward strand.
GCATTTCCGGGCAAACGCGCAGGCAGGGCTGGTTTGTATAGCGAAGGCTATATTGCCGGGGAAACTGTGGGTGCACGGCGCGATGCAGCCGAGCGTGGGCTCGGCTCTACAGCGCTCCAGCCGAGCATCGGCTCGGCTCTACAGAGGATTTCAGGCTCCGCGTTACCTTGCGTCGCGCAGCGCGCCGAGGAAGGCGCGCAGCGAGGCCGGCTTGATTGGCTTGGTCAGCACCCGGTAACCGCGCTCGCGGGCCATGCGCTTCAGCTCGTCGCGGCCGTCGGCGGTCAGCAGCGCGCCCGGCAACGGATAGCCGGCCGCTTCGCGCAGGGCCACCAGCGCGTCCAGGCCATCCATGCGGTCGTGCAGGTGGTAGTCCACCAGCATCACCTGTGGCTGCTCGGCCACCCTTTCCAGCGCCTGGTCCACCGTGGATGCGGTGATCACCTGCACCTGCCAGCGGCCCAGCAGCGCGCGCATGCCGTCGAGAATCTCCTCGTCGTTGTCCACGCACAGCACGCGCATGCCGGCCAGCGAATCGCTGCGCACCGGCGGTGCGGCGGCCTGGGCGGGCAGCAGCGGCTCGCTGTAGCCCGGCAGCGGCGCCACGCGCGGCAGAATGATCGAGAACATCGAACCGCTGCCGACCCGGCTGCGCGCATTGAGGCGGTGGTCCAGCAGGCGCGAAATGCGCTGGCAGATCGACAGGCCCAGGCCCAGCCCCTGCTCGCCCCAGTCGAAGGGCTGCTGGTAGCGATGGAACTCGTCGAAGATCTGCCGCATGTGGTGCTCGGGGATGCCCGGGCCGGTATCCCACACCTGCAGCTCCACTTCATCGCCACGCTGGCGCACGGCCAGCACGATGCGGCCCTGGCGGGTGTAGCGCAGCGCATTGGCGAGGAAGTTCTGCAGCACGCGGCGCAGCAGGCGGCGGTCGCTGCGTACCCAGGTGGTGCGCGCGAACAGGTCCAGGCGCAGGCCGCGCCCCGCCGCCACCGGGGTGTACTGTGCAGCCAGTTCGCGCATCAGCGCGCTCACGTCGAACTCACCGATTACCGGATGCAGGCCACCGGCATCCAGCCGCGAGACGTCCAGCAGGCCATCCAGCAGTTCTTCGGCCGCACGCAGCGAGGCATCCACGCGCTCGGCCAGGTGCTTCTGTTCGTCGCTCACATGGTCACTATCACGCAATGCCGAGGCGAACAGGCGCGCAGCGTTCAGCGGCTGCAGCACGTCATGGCTGATCGCCGCCAGGAAGCGGGTCTTCGACTGCTGCGCGACCTCGGCTTCGTGCGAGCGTTCGGCCACGCGCTGTTCCAGTGTTTCGTTGGCTTCCAGCAGCGCTTTTTCCACGTGCTTGTAGTCGGTGATGTCGTTGTAGCTGGTCACGTAACCGCCGCCAGGCAGGGCTTGGCCGCGCATCTCGATCACCTTGCCGTCGCTGCGCGTACGCTCGAACACGTGCGGTGAACCGGCGCGCATGTAGCCGATGCGACGGTTGATCTGCACTTCGATATCGCCTTCGCCAAGCTCACCGCGTTCGGCGTTGTAACGGATCAGGTCGGCCACGGGGCGGCCCACGTAGAGCATGCCGTCGGGGTAGCCGAACATGTCCTGGTAGCGGCGGTTCCAGGCGGTCAGGCGCATGTCCGGGTCGACCACGCTGACGCCCGCGCTGATGTTTTCGAGCGTGGTGGACAGGATCTCGCGGTTGAAGCGCAGCTCCTGCCCCGCTTCGTCCAGCACCGCCACCACTTCCCCGAGGTCCATGCCCGAGCCGCGCAGCAGGCTGGTCAGCAGCAGGCGCGCGGACGCGGCGCCGATGGACGCGGCCAGCAGGCGCTCGGTGAACTGCACCCAGGGCCGGTCCGCCGGCGCCGTCGACTGCAGCTCGCGCCCCAGCGACTGCGCCTGTTCATAGAACGAGCGCCGTGCGTGGCGCTCGCCGACCACACGCGAGGCCAGTGCCAGCAGGTCACCCACGTGCACATGACCGGGCCAGCCGCCGGCCACCGAGGGTCGCTCGGCATAGGGATCGAGGAAGGGCGCGGCGCGCAGGCGTTCGTCCACGCCCGGACGCCAGCGCGCGGACACCAGCATCATCGTGGCCACGTTGACCAGCAGCGACCAGAACGTGCCATGGGTCAGCGGGTCCCAGCCGGTCATGCCGAACAGCTGGTGCGGACGCAGCCACTCCACGCCGAACGGCCCGTGCCGCACCCAGGTCGCATCCACCCAGCCAGCCATGGTCATCGCCGGCAGCAGCAGCGTGTATATCCACGTGGCAAAGCCCAGCACCATGCCAGCCTCGACGCCGCGACGGCTGGCGCCGCGCCAGTACAGGCCACCGATCAGGCCCGGCGCGAACTGCGCCACCGCAGCGAAGGCCATCAGGCCGTACGAGGCCAGGCTGCTGTCGTTGCTGCTGCTGCGGTAGTAGCTGTAGGCCATCAGCGCCAGCAGCAGGATCGCCATGCGGCGGATCCACAGCACGCGCGAGGCCATGTCGGCTGCTTCCTGGTGGTCGCCACTGCGGCGCAGCAGCACCGGCATCACCAGGTCGTTGCTGACCATGGTGGCCAGCGCGATGGAGGCCACGATGACCATGCCGGTGGCGGCCGAGAAGCCGCCGACGTAGGCGATCAACGCCAGCGCGTTGCGCCCTTCGGCGAGCGGCAGGGCCAGCACCATCGCATCGTCGGCCACGGTCCCCCCGGTGCCGAACAGGGTGACGCCGGCCGTGGCGATCGGCAGCACCATCGCCGAGATCAGCACCAGGTAGCCGCCGAACATCCAGCGCGCGCGGCGCACGTCACGCACGTCGCCGCACTCGACCACGGCCACGTGGAACTGCCGCGGCAGGCAGATGATGGCGAGGAAACTGAGCAGCGTCTGCGAGATGAAGCCCACCGGCGGCAGGCCGGTGAACAGCGTATGCACCGACTGCACCACCGCATCGGTGCGGTTGCTCAGCCACAGGTAGGCGAACACGCCCACCGCCAGCATCGCCAGCAGCTTGATGACCGATTCGAAAGCGATGGCCAGCATCATGCCGTGGTGATGCTCGGTGGCATCGACCTGGCGAGTACCGAACAGGGTCGCGAACAGGGCCATCAGCAGCGCCACGTACAGGGCCGGGTCGGTGAAGAAGCCGGTGGGGCCGGTGTTGCCGGTCAGCACCTGCAGGCTCATCGCCACCGCTTTGTACTGCAGCGCCAGGTACGGAACGATGCCGATCAGGGCGATGATCGCCACCAGCGCGGCCAGCCGCCGCGAGCGGCCGAAGCGCGAGGAGATGAAATCGGCGATGGACACAACGTTCTGGCTGCGCGCCACCAACGCCAGGCGCTCGATGATGCGCCAGCCGAACAGCAGCATCAGCAGCGGGCCGATGTAGATCGGCAGGTAGCCCACGCCGTGGCGGACCGCGGTGCCTACCGCGCCGTAGAAGGTCCACGACGAGCAGTACACGGCCAGCGCCAGGCTGTAGACGACGGGCCGCAGCCACGGCCGGTCGGGGTACATCGGCCGACGGTCGCCCCACCACGCCACGCCGAACAGCAGCGCGGCATAGGCAACCGAGACCAGCAGCAGGATCCAGCTGGAGACCACGCGCGCGTTTCCGTCAGGACAGGGGCCAGTAGATCACGACCGTTGGGCGGGAGGGTAGGTCGCGACCGTTGGTCGTGACGGGGCATCCGTGCCCACTGACAGTGGGCACCCACCAGATGAGGTGGACGGTGGGCACCCACCAAAGGAGGTAGGCACCCACCCGCAACCGGCCTTATTCCGCCGGGACGCCCATTTCCTTCAGCAGTTCCGGCGCCGGGTAGACCTTGGCCAGCAGCCAGCGCAGGTAGCGCATGTCGACGTGCACGGCACGCTTGAAGCGCGGGTCGAACCACCAGCTGGCGCTGACCGATTCCCAGTTGCTGTCGAAGTTCAGGCCGATCAGTTCGCCTTTGGCGTTGAGCACCGGCGAGCCGGAGTTGCCGCCAGTGGTGTCCAGGTTGGTCAGGAAGTTGACCGTCTGGGTCTTCAGCGCCGGGTCGGCGGTGCTGCCGAAATCACCCTTGGCGATGGCCGCCAGCAGCGGCTTGGGCGCATCGAACGGGTAGGCGTTGGTGTTCTTCTCGACGATGCCGGCCACGGTGGTCACCGGCGAGTAGGTCACGCCGTCACGCGGGTGCAGCGCTTCCACCTTGCCGTAGCTGATGCGCAGGGTGCGGTTGGCATCCGGGTACACCGCGCGGCCCTGTTTGGCACGCCAGGCGAACAGCGCCTGCATGTAGGCCGGGCGCAGGCGCAACTGCTCGCCTTCGCGGGTCTTGCTCTCGTTCTCGATGCGCAGCTGCGCGGCCACCAGCGGGCCGGCCACGGCGATCAGCGGATCGGCGGCCAGGGCCCTGCCCTCGCGCGCGGCGGCGAAGCGGGACAGGCGCTGTGCCTCATCACCCAGCTGGGTGCCCGCGTACAGGCCGTCCAAGGCCTTGGCCAGCTGTTCCGGGGTACGGCCGAAGGCGGTGTCGAACTCGGCCACGCGCTGCGCGTCCGGCAGCTGCTGGTAGCGGGTCAGCAGGCGGGTCAGCAGGGCTTTCTCCACTTCCGGTGCGTAGCGGCGCTGCACCTGCTTGAGCACGCCCTCGATCATCGCCTGGTCGCGCTGCTGGTAGCCGGTCTCGCGCTGCGCGTCCGGCTTGGCCGATTCGATGCGCAGGCGTTCCAGCAGCAGCGCCGAGCGCAGCAGCTGGGTCTGCAGGGCCATCTGGTCCAGCAGCAGATCGCGCTCGCCCACCGCCGCGCCCTGCGACAGGTTGGCCAGCAGCGCCTTGATGTCGGCCTGGTACCTGCGGTCGGTAGCCGCCAGCATGACGGTTTCGTCGGCCGCACGCTGGGCCTTGGCATCGCTGCGCAGCAGGCCTTCCAGCTCACCGGCGGCGCGCTTGCGGTTGTTCTTCAGCGACTGCAGCTGCGAGGCGTAGCGGGTACGTGCCTGCGCATCGTTGGCGGTGGCCGCCTCGATGGTGTCGATCATCTGCTGGAACACCGAGACGCGGCGCGGCAGCACGGTGTCGATCTGGCCAGCGAATTCGGCCGCAGTGCGGTGGCGGTAGGTGATGCCCGGGTAACCGGCCAGCATCGCGTAATCGCCTTCCTTCGGGCCTTCCACCGACATCTGCAGGTGCGCCGGCGCCTGGTAGGGCACGTTGTCCTTGCTGTAGGCAGCCGGCTTGCCGTCCTTGCCGACGTAGGCACGCAGCAGGGTGAAATCGCCGGTGTGGCGCGGCCACATGAAGTTGTCGATCTCATCGCCGTAGTTGCCGATCGCGCGCGGCGGCGCGTAGACCAGGCGCACGTCGCTCAGTTCCAGCTGGGCAATGCGGTAGAAATCGGTGCCGTAGTACATGTTGGCCACCGAGCAGCGCACGCTGCCGTCCTTCTCGCAGTCGGCCACGATCTGCTTGCTGGCCGCATCGACGGCGTCGAAGTAGGCGCGGCCGGTCTTGCCCTTGGCCTGGGCCAGCACCTGGTCGGTCACCTTGTCGAAGCCGACGGTGACCAGCACGCGGAAGTCGGGATTGGCCGGGCGCTCGTCGGCGCGGCCCTGGGCGATGAAGCCGCCGTTGATGAGGTCGTGCTCGGGCGAGCTGTTGTACTGGATCACGCCCATCGCCACGTGGTGGTTGGTCAGCAGCAGGCCGTCGGCGGAAACGAACGAGGCGGTGCCACCGCCGGCACGCACCACGGCGCTCAGCGGCGGCGCGGTGACGTTGGCCAGCTCGGCCGGGTTGCCCTTGAAACCGGCCGCCTTCAGCGGCTTGGCCAGCTCCGGCAGCTGGGTCGGCATCCACATGCCTTCATCGGCATGGGCGCCTGCGGCGAGGGTCAGGCCCAGGGCCAGGGCGGCAGGAAGGGTTTTGCGGGCAGACATCGGCGTTTCCGGCAGTACAGAACAGCCCGGGACCATAGCCGCTGGGGACCGACGGGGCAACGGCCGATGGTTGGGGGTGGCGCGTTCATCGGCCACGTTGTCGGCCTACAATCGCCATTCCATCACATGCAGTCAGGGAAGCAGCATGATCGTCGGTATCGACCTGGGCACCACCCATTCGCTGGTGGGCATCTACGAGGCGGGCGGCGTTCGACTGTTCCCCAATGCGCACGGCGAGCTGCTGACGCCCTCGGTGGTCAGCCTGGCCGACGGCGCGGTGCTGGTCGGGCAACCGGCGCGCGACCGCCTGGTCAGCCATCCGGCGCACAGCGTGGCGAACTTCAAGCGCTGGATGGGCACCGACCGGCAGACCCGCCTGGGCGACCGCAGCTTCCGCCCCGAGGAGCTCTCGGCGCTGGTGCTGCGCTCGCTGCTGGCCGACGCCGAGGCCGCCCTGGGGCAGAAGGTGGAAGAGGCCGTGATCAGCGTGCCGGCGTACTTCTCCGATGCGCAGCGCAAGGCCACCCGCACCGCCGGCGAACTGGCCGGTATCCGCGTGGAGCGCCTGATCAACGAACCCACCGCCGCCGCTCTGGCCTATGGCCTGCAGCAGCGCGAGGGTGAAGGCCGGGTGCTGGTGCTGGACCTGGGCGGCGGCACCTTCGATGTGTCGATCCTGGAGCTGTTCGACGGCGTGATCGAAGTGCATGCCAGTGCCGGCGACAATTTCCTCGGCGGCGAGGATTTCTCGAGCGTGCTGCTGGAGGCCCTGCTGGCCGACCAGCGCCTGGACCTGGCTACCCTGGCCGACAGCGAGAGGGCGCAGCTGCTGCGCCACCTGGAAATGTTCAAGCGCGAGCTGAGCCACAGCGGCAGCAGCACGCTGGAGCTGACGCTGGGCGAACGCAGGCTGCGCTGGGAACTGGACGAGGCCGGATTCGCCCGGCTGTGCGATCCCCTGCTGCAGCGCATGCGCGGCCCGATCGAGCGGGCGATCCGCGATGCACGGCTGCAGCCGGACGCATTGGACGACATCGTGCTGGTGGGCGGTGCGGTGCGCATGCCGATGGTCAGCCGCCTGGTCACCCGCATGTTCGGCCGGCTGCCGCTGCGCCACGTCCACCCGGACCATGCCATCGCCCTGGGTGCCACCGTCGCCGCCGGCCTGAAGGGACGCAATGAGGCCCTGCGCGAAGTGGTGCTGACCGACGTCTGCCCCTACACGCTGGGGACCCAGGTGTCGCGCCGTATGCCGGATGGGCAATCGCGCGGCGGCTATTTCCATCCCATCATCCAGCGCAACAGCGTGGTGCCGGTCAGCCGCGAGGATCAGTTCTTCCCGATCCACGAGAGCCAGCGCGAAGTCGTGATCGACATCTACCAGGGCGAAAGCCCGACCGTGGACCGCAACATCAAGCTGGGCGAGCTGCGCGTGCCGCTGACCCATCGTGCGCCGATGGAAGAGCGCGGCATCACCACCCGCTTCACCTACGACATCAACGGCCTGCTGCAGGTGGAGGTCACCGAGGATGCCACGGGCCTGCGCCACGAGCTGATCCTGGAACAGAACCCGGGCCTGCTGTCGCCCGAGGAGATCCAGCAGCGCCTGCAGGCCCTGCAGGACCTGAAGATCCATCCGCGCGATGCCCAGCAGAACCTGGCCGTGGTGGCCCGCGCCGAACGCCTGTACGAGGAGTTCATCGATCAGCGCGACATGCTGCAGGGCTGGCTGCTGCAGTTCCGCCACGCGTTGGACGGCCAGGACCTGCACCACATCGAGCAGCAGCGCCGCGAGTTGTCGCAGGCGCTGGACATGCTGGAGCGCGATGCATGAGCTGGGGCCTGGACGTGCTGGAGCTGGACGAGCATGCCGACGAACGCGCGATCAAGCGGGCCTACGCGCAGCGCCTGCGGGTGACCCGCCCGGAGGACGATCCGGTCGCCTTCCAGCAGCTGCATGAGGCGTACCAGGCCGCACTGGCATGGGCGAAGGATCGCGCCGCAGAGGAGGCCCCGTGGCCCGGCAGCGGACCGGAAGCACCACTGCAATGGGCGGCGCCGAGCGTTGCGGACGCGGGTCCGCAGGCGGATGACCACGTGCGGGCCGGCCCGCGCATGGCCGTGGAGGCCATCGCCGGCCGCATCCTGGCCGAAGCCGTGCAGCAGGAGCCGGACGCGCTGCAGGAGTGGCTGGCGCAGCAGCCGGAACTGTGGTCGCTGCAGGGGAAAGCGCGGATCGGTGACGCCCTGCTGGATGCGCTGTTCTCCGCCACCGAGCCGGTGCAGGCCGACAACCTCGATGTGCTGGCCGAACTGTTCGGCTGGGACGAGATCGGCAGCAGCGTGGATCCCTATGCACTGGATGCACGGCGCATGGAGATGCACCGCCAGTGGGTGGTGCAGCCAGGTAACCACCATCGCCTGGCCGAGCTGCTGCATCGCTGCGGATTGCCGAACCCGCCCGCCGCGGCCCGCGAGCATATGGCCTGGCTTTCGCGTCCATGGAATCACTGGCAGGCGCTGCTCACTTCGTTGTCGCCCCAGCGCGGGCGCGACCTCAACCAGACCCTTGATGCCCTGGGCATCGATGACGACACGGCGGTGCCGGCACCGCTGCAGGCCCGCCAGATCGCGTTCTGGCGCGACATCGGCGCGATGCACCGGCTGAACCGCGAGCGCTGGCTGCAGGGACTGCTGCGCGGTGTCGCGTGTGCGGTGATCGCCGCGCTGCTGGTGCTGGCCGTGGGCATGCTTGGGCAGTTTGCCTCGGGTGACGGCGCTGCCGGCATCCATCCGCTGGCCACCTACGCACGGGTGGCACTGTACGCCGCGCTGGCGCTGGTGCTGCTGGGCGCGATTGCCCCCGCGATGCAGACCTTCCTGCACTGGCAGGTGCACGACGAGCAGCCACATCGATCCGCGATCGCGGCGCTGCTGCCGATTCCACTGCTGGCGATCGTGGCCATCGTGCTGATCCACGGGCTGGAGCTGCGCACTGCCGGCACCCTGCTCGCCTGGCCGGTCCTGGGCCTGTCCGTGTGGCGCTGGTGGCGGCGCAGCCACCTGCAGATCCAGTTCAACGGCTGGCTGCTGCTGTCGGTGGTGCCGTTCCTGAAGCTGCTGATCCTCGGCATGAGCTACGCCGAACTGCCGGTCGCACTCGCAATGGCATTGTGGGCGCGCGATGCCTGGACCCAGGTGTGGCGCCGCCAGCGATGAGCGACTGGGTGGCGCTGCTGGGGCTGGACGCCGACGCCGACGAACGCGCCATCAAGCGCGCCTATGCGCGGCAGCTGCGGGTCACCCGGCCCGAAGATGACCCGCTGGCGTTCCAGCGGCTGCACGAGGCCTGCCAGGCCGCGCTGGCGCAACTGGGCGGGCATGCAGCGCCGCCGAAGACCACCCGACGCAGGCACCGAACGATGCGGTGGACGCCGAGGGCGTCGCCGCGCAGCTGCTCGTGGTGGCCGGCCAAGGCGACACCGCCCTGCTCCAGCAGTCGCTGCAGCAGCAACCCGAGCTGTGGTCACTGCACGGCAAGCAGCGCATCGGCGACGCCGTGCTGCAGCGGCTGGTGACCGACGAACCGGCGCTGCCGCGCAGCACCTTCGACACGCTCAGCGAATGTTTCGGCTGGGATGACCCGGTGCGGGGCATGGACCTGCACTGGCTGGATGCCGTGGCGCGTCGCTGCGAGCAGCACTGGCTGCTGTCGCCCGCCGGTGCACAGGCGCTGGCGACCCGCTACCTCGGCATCAGCGAAACGCTGCTGGTGCCCGGCAGCGATGTGCTTCCCAGCCTGCGCGAACATCGCCCGGCCTGGCGCAACCTGCTCAGCACCCTGCAGCCATCGCGTGCGCGCCAGGCGATCAGCCTGCTGGCGGCGCTCGGCTACTGGCATGACTTGCGCGTGCCACGCGGCCTGGATGCCGGGCAGGTCGCGTTCTGGTCGCGCTTCGGGCGCGAGGGGGATGCCATCCATTGGCAGGCCGGTGGCCTGCGCGCCCTGCTGGTCGCGCTGGTCCTCGGGCTGATCTGCACCTGGGCCGTGGTCGCCAGCTGGCCACTGCCGGCCTCGGAGGATGGCGTGCTGGATGGCGGCCAGCGCGCGGCGCTGATCATCGCCGCTGCCGTGCTGCTGGTTCCCGGGCTGTGGTTCACGTCTTACGTCACGCGCGCGATCATCCGCTGGCAGTCGCTGCCGGAGCACGTCGCCACCGCCCTGCCGGGGGTGCGCATCCTGACCATTCCGTTGGCAGTCGCCGCGGTGATGGGGGCGTTCCACCTGGCGCTGCGTTTCACGACCGGGGTTCCGGTGGATTCGCTGGTCCTGCTGGTCTTCGCCAGCGGTGCGGTGCTGCGGATAGCCCGCCAGCGCTTCCTGCAGCGCTGCGGCTCAGCGGAGCAGGACGCGCCCTCCGGCAGCCTGGTGGTGGCGATCGTGCTGATCGTGCCCGCGCTGGTCATGGCCCTGGTCTACTGGGCGAAAGACCTGCACGTCCACCGCGACGCGCTGCGCTGGTTCAACCGCTAGCCGCAGCCACGCATGGCGTGGCTCTACTTCTCGCGACGCCAGTTCAGCGAGCCGCGGTTTTCCACTGTGCTCGACTCCACTTCCACGTCGAAGCCGCGGCGCAGCAGGTACTTCAGGGTCAGCACCGAACCGGCACCGACCATCGACACGCCGTAGCCGACGTACAGCTTGGGCGAGATGTACTTGCCGAAGCCAATCACCGAACCGCCCAGCGCGCGCGACTGGCTCACGCCGGCATCGTCCAGGCCCAGCTTGGCGCCCAGCTGCGAAGCCAGCAGGCCGCTGCCGGCCGACAACGCCGCCGAGGCCGCAGTGACCTGCTGGGTCTGGTCGGTGCTGGCATTGGTCAGGCTACGGCCCAGCACCAGGTAGGCCAGTGCCTCGGACTGCGACATCGCCGGGTCGGACCACACGTCGGCACGCGGCTGCTGCGCGCGACCGGTCACGTCGATGCCGGCGGTGACATCACCGATGCGGCGCTCGGCGCGGATGTTGATGCGCGGATCGGAGACGGCGTTGTAGTTCCAGTTGAGGTTGCCGCGGGTGATGGTCAGGTCCTGGCCATAGGCCTTGTAGCGGCCGCTCACCTCAAGCCCCCCGTTGGCGGTCATCTCGCGGCCGGGCTTGGCCCAGACCTGCATCTTGCCGGTCAGTCCGCCCTTCAGGCCGAAGCCGGTCATCTTCACCTTGTCGCCCAGGCTCACGGTCAGGTCCATGTCCAGCGGCGAGGTGCGTGATTCCTCCGGGTCGGCCGGATCCAGCACCACCACATCCTCGGACACCGAGGTGCCGCGGTCCAGCCGCTCCAGGTCGATGTCGGCCTCAGGCACGTTGACCGTACCGCGCAGCTCCATCGCCGCCTTGGCCAGGGTGAAGTCGAGATCGGGGTTGGCGACGATGCGCAGTTCGCTGGTGTTGGACACCAGCACGTTCTCACCGTGGATCTTCAGCTGCAGCGGCTGCGCATCGCCGAACCAGGACAGGCCGCCGTCGACATACAGCGTGCCCTTGCCCGAGTTGGCCTGCGCGGTGATCTTGGCCGAGCCATCGGGCTGGGCGACGAAGCTACCCTTGCCCTGGTCGAAGGTCAGCCCCAGCGCCGGGAATTCGCCCTTGAAGTTGGTCAACTGCGCGTCGCCGCCCAGCGAGGGCTGGCCACGCGTGCCACGCAGGCTCACGTGGCCTTCGATCAGGCCAGTGGGACGCACGATGTCCGGCGAGAACAGCTCCAGCCAGTACAGCCGCGACATGTTGAGATAGAGCTCGCCGTTCAACGGCGCGCTGGCTTCCCAGCCGGTCTGCATCTTCGCATCGACGAAGCCGTTGCCCTGGAAGCCCATGCCCAGGTAGCCCTTGATGCTGGCCGGGGTCATGTCCAGCTTCAGCGAGAACTGGTCGTAGCGCACCAGTTCGCCGCGGGTGTTGTCGGTGCCGATGCTGCGCAGCTCGCCCAGGCGCACGCCGCCTTCCTTCGAGCGCACTTCCACATGGCCTTCCCAGGCATTGGCGCGCGGACGGATCTGCGCGTCCAGGCTGACATCGCCGCGCAGGTAGATGCGGCGGCCGGACTGCGGCGGCAGCCACGGCTGCACCAGCGCCAGCGGCAGCGCATCACTGCGCACCACCACGCCCTCGCGCGGCCAGTTGGCCTGCGCGCACAGTGCGCCGCCGCCGGTGGTGGCCAGGCAGGCTTCGGACAGCGTGTAGGTGCCGCCGTTGATGGCGAAGGCCGCCGGTGCACGCAGCGACCACGGGTCGCCCTTCATCGGCGCGATGCGCAACGCGGACAGTTCACCGCGCCACTGCGTGCCCTGCTGGCGCACGCTGCCCTGCAGGTCGACCGCGCCCATCTCGTTGCGCGTCTGTGCGGCCAGGCGCAGGTTGGAAACGCTGCCCTGTGCATCCACATTCAAGCGCTCCAGCAGCATGCCGGCGTTGACCTGCTGGCCCTGCACCGCCAGCGTGCCGCTGTCGCCACGCCACGGCAGGTGGCCCTTGATGCTCAGGCTTTCGGCGCCATAGCCATCCCAGTTGAGGTTGTTGCCGACCAGGTCGGCGGTGATATCCGGCGCATCGCGGGGGCCCTTCACCTGCACCTGGCCGCGCAGGCCGCCATCGGCGCCGGGCAGCAGGTCGCTCAGCTGCAGCGGCTCGAAGCGTGCATCGATGTCCAGGCGATCACCGACCTTGCCCGACGCGGTCACCCGGCTGCTGCCCACGGCAAGCTTCAGCTCCCCCTCGCCCTGCTCGCCCTGCAGGGCGAACTTGCCTCGCGCATCGACATTGCGCTGGCGCAACGTGCCCTTCAGCGAGGGCAGGTCCACCGTCGCCTGCAGCGTACCGGCGGTGCCGGCCGGTGCATTGGCCGGCGGCGGCAGCTGCTGGCCCTTGGAGGCCAGATTGCCCGACAGGCGGCCATTCCAGCCCGGCACGAAATAGCCCGGATCGAAGTCCTTCAGCCTGGCCTTGGCATCCCAGTCCAGCTGTGGCGACCAGGCCACCTGGCCCTCCACCTGAAGCTGGCCGCCCGGGGTCTGCGCCTGCAGCTGGTGGATCTGCGCGGCCGTGTCGTTGCCACGCACATCGAAGCGCAGCTGCGCTTTCTGCTGCTCGCGCTGCACGTCGGCGCGGCCAATCGCGGCCCAGGCCTGCAGCGTACCGGCCAGGCCGAAGCGTGCTTCCTTCAGGGTCACCGGCACCGGTGCGCTGCCGGCAGTGTTCGGGTCCGGCGCCGGCACCCAGGTCAGGTTCTGCGCGATCACCGAGAAATCGAGCTTCTGCTGGTCTTCCTGGCTGAAATCGGCGATGCCTTCCAGGCGTGCTTCGCCGCCCAGACCCTTCACCACCAGCGGCGAGACCTTCAGCACCTGGTCCTGCAGCGAAACCACCGACGGTGCCAGTTCCAGTTCCTGCTTACCCTGCTTCACCCGCCCATGCAGGTTGGCGTTGCCGCCCTTGCCCGAGGCGGTGAAATCCAGCGCCAGCGGCGCGATGCCCGAGGTCGCCAGCGCCGGCGACAGCAGCGCCAGGTCCAGTTCGTCGCTGCGGACCGTGGCATTCCAGGTCGGGTCGGTGCGGCCGTCGAACACCAGCATCGCCTTCAGCGGCTGCGGTGCACGGCCGGCCACGGCCACTTCCATGTGCGCGAGGTCGCCGCGCGCGACCAGGCCCAGCGTGGCAGCGGTGCGCCCGCGCGGTGCCGGCAGCACGGCGGTCACGGTCACGTCGGTGTCGTAATCCTTGGCCGGGATGTAGCGGCCCTGGGCGGTGAAATCGCCCATGTCGCTGTCCACGACAAGCTTGTGCGCCTGGAACTCGCCGTTGGCGATCTCGATGCCGCCACGTACGCGGGCGATGTCGATCACCGGTTCGTTGCCCTGGCTGATGCGGAATCCGTCGATGGCGATGACATCGGCCTGGATCGCCAGCGGCATCTCGATCTGCGGTAGCGAATCGGGCCACGACGGCAGCTTGAACGGCTCATCGCTCTTGGCCAGGTTGAGCGTGGCGTTGGTCAGTTCCAGCTTGTCCAGCAGCAGCTTGCGGCCCAGCAGCGGGCGCAGGTCCGGCTCCAGGTGCGCGCGCTCGGCGTGGAAGTGGATGTCGTCGTAGCGGAAATCGACGTTGTACAGGGTCAGCGGGCCGGCCACCGGGCCGTCCGCCTTGTCCCAGGTGAAGCTGGCACCCACCGGCAGCCGCGCTACCACCTGCGCCAGCAGCACATCACGGCCGGCCACGGTCTGCAGCAGCCAGTACACGGCCAGCAACGCCAGCAGCACCAGGCCGATCACGCTTACGCCCGACCACGCCCAGAAACGGCGGCGGCGGTAGAAGCGCACGCGCGGCGGCGGCGGGGTGTGGGTATCCGGGGTTTGCGCGCTCACAGGTCCGCTCCGATGTTCAGGTACAGCTGGAACTGCGAATCCGGGTTGTTCAGGCCGTGCGCGATGTCCACGCGCACCGGGCCCACCGGCGATTTCCAGCGCACGCCGAAGCCCACGCCGGTGTGCAGGTCGATGGTGTTGTCGAACGCGCTGCCGGTGTCGACGAAGACCGCCGCACCCCACGGGCCGCCCTTGAAGTAATGCTCGTACTCCGCCGAACCGACCACCAGATTCTTCGCACCCAGCGCATACTTGTCCGGCGCCGGCGTACGCGGGCCCACCTCACGGAAGGCGTAGCCGCGGATGCTGCGGTCACCACCGGCGAAGTAGCGCAGACTCGGCGGCATCGCGACCAGGTCGCTGGTCCAGGTGGTGCCACCTTCGCCGCGCAGGATCAAGCGGTCGCTCTGCCCCACCGGGATGTACCAGCGCAGCACGGCGTTGGCCTGCACGAAGCTGGTATCCGAACCGGCGCCCTCGATGCCGCCGCGCAGGGTGGCGGTGCCGCTGACGCCGCTGCGCGGGAACAGCGGATCGTCGACGTTGACGTAGTCGGCCACCAGCTGCGGGTAGAGCAGGGTCGAGGTGTTGTAGACCGCGTTGGTGAATTCGGTGCCCGAGGCATAGCGCCAGCGCTCGCGCAGGGCGTTCATCGAGGCGATGGCGGTCCAGTGCTCGTTGATCTGCCCGCTGCGACTGGCGATCAGCTTGAAGTTGCGCAGGTCGATGTAATCGGTCTGCTCATCGTAGGCACTGGCGGTGAAGCCGTACCAGCCGTCGAGCCACTTGAACGCCGGCACGCGGTAGGTGCTGGTCAGGCTCTTGCGCTTCTGCGCATAGTCCAGCTGGGTGTTCATCTTGTGGCCGCGGCTGTTCACGTAGCGCCGCTCGACGCCACCGCGCACACCCGCGCCGCTCTCGCTGCCGTAGCTCAGGCCGGAGGTATAGATGGTGCGCTTGGCCCGGGTCAGCTTCACGTCCACCGGCACTTCGCCGTTCTCGTCGGCCTGGTCGGGCCGTGGCTGGATGTCGATCAGGCTGAAGTAGTCGAGCTTGGTCAGCGACTCGCGCAGGCGGTCCAGCTTGCCTTCGTGGAAGTAGCTGCCCTGCTCCCAGTACACCAGCGGGTCGAACAGCTTGTCGACGAAGTAATCCTGCTCGAAGGTCACCGGGCCCATGTTGTAGCGACGGCCGCTGTCCCAGGTCAGGTCGATGTCGGCAGCGTTCTCGGCGCGGGTCACCTGCACCTGGCGCTGCGTGTAATCAGCATCGAAGTAGCCGCGCTCGGCCAGGCGCCGGGTAATGGTGATCTTGCTGGCTTCGTACTGGGTGTGTTCGAAGCGCTGGCCCTTGCGCGGCTTGAACGCGGCCAGGTCATCCTGCAGGTACTGGTCGTACATGGCAGGGCCGGTGATGTCGATGTGCTCGCGGCGCACGCGCACCGGCTCGCCCTTCTCCACCCGGATATGCACCTGCACGCGCTCGTCCTGGCGGGGCGCTTCCACGGTGATCACAGGGTTGTAGTAACCGAACGGTTCGAGCGCCTCGCGGGTCTGCCGCTCGGCCTGCGACAGCAGGTATTCCAGCCGCGACTCGCCCTGTTCCTTGCCGATGGTGTCGTACAGCGTCAGCGATTCCTGGATGTTCTCGATGATCGCGGCGTCGTCGCCCTTGTCCAATCCCTTGATGTCCACCTTGTCGATGGTGCCGCGCGCATGGGCCACGGAAGTGGTGGCCAGGGTCAGGACCATCAGCGGGAGGGCGTATTTCTTTGGCTGCATGCGGCACAGCATACCGACCGCGCGTGACGATGCGAACTGCAGCGCGCGAATGGGGATCGGTTGTTAAGTGACAGTCAAAATACGCAGCTTTGTTCGCGTTATCCGCACGATATCGGTAGCGCCGGGCCACGCCCGGCGAGCGCGCAGCGCGGTCCCGCGGAACGCCGCCGGGCATGGCCCGGCGCTACAAACCCATCCACGCCTTGGGTGGATGGGTCATCCCCATCAACTCGACAGATGCTCGATCGCCGCGACCTTGCCCAGGCGCTCGCCCAGCATCGTCAGCAGGGCCAGGCGGTTGCCACGCAGCGCCGGGTCTTCGGCATTCACCATCACGCCATCGAAGAACGCATCGACCTGCGGACGCAGGCGGGCCAGGCGCGCCAGCACGGCCACATAGTCCTTCTGGTGCAGGCTGGCGCCGGTGTCGTCGATGGCCGCAGTGACCGCTTCGGCCAGCGCGCGTTCGGCATCTTCCTGCAGCAGCGATGCATCGATCTGGCCCGGAATCTCGCCCTCGGCCTTGCGCAGGATGTTGCGGATGCGCTTGTTGGCCGCGGCCAGCGCCTCGGCTTCCGGAAGCGCGGCAAAGGTGCCGATCGCGTCCAGGCGACGGTCGAAGTCATACAGCGAAGCCGGCTTCAGCTCGGCCACCGCGTTGAAGTGCGTGGCCGGCACGCCCTTGTCGCTGTAGTAGCCCTTCAGGCGGTCGAGGATGAAGTCGTACAGCTCGCCCACGTCGGCCTGCGCGTTGCGCGCGGCCAGGCCGGCGTTGGCGCTGGCCAGCAACGCGCGCAGGTCCAGCTCGAAGCCGCTCTCGATGATCGTGCGGGCCAGGCCCAGCGCGTTGCGGCGCAGGGCGAACGGGTCCTTGTTGCCGGTCGGCTTCAGGCCTGCGGCGAAACCGCCGGCCAGGGTGTCCACGCGCTCGGCGATCGCCAGCACCTTGCCCAGTGCCGACAGCGCGATGTCATCGCCCCCGAAGCGCGGCTGGTAGGCCTCGTCGATGGCCAGCGCCACCGCCGGCGATTGCCCACCGGCCACGGCGTAGTGGCGGCCGGCGATGCCCTGCAGCTCCGGGAACTCGTTGACCATGCGCGACTGCAGGTCGTTCTTGGCCAGCTGCGCGGCACGCTTGGCCAGCACCGGGTCGGCACCGACCTGCGGCGCGATCACTTCGGCCAGCGCCGACACGCGCGCCACCTTGTCGGCCACGCTGCCCAGCTTGGCCTGGTAGGTCACGGTCTTCAGGCCGTCGCCCATCGATTCAATGCCCTGCTTCAGGTCTTCATCGAAGAAGAACTTGGCATCGGCGAAGCGCGGACGGATCACGCGCTCGTAGCCCTTGGCCACTTCGGCCACGTCCTTCGATTCGATGTTGGCGATGCCGATGAACTTCTCGGTCAGCTTGCCGCTGTCATCCAGCACCGGGAAGAACTTCTGGTTGATCTCCATCGTCTCGATCAGCGCTTCCTGCGGCACGGCCAGGAACGCACGCTCGAAGCTGCACAGCACCGCCGCCGGCCACTCGACCAGGTTCACCACCTGCTCCAGGTTGTCCTCGGTGATGCGGGCGCTGCCACCGGCCTGGCCAGCAGCGGCCTCGACTTCGGCGACGATGCGCTCGCGGCGCTCGGCCGGATCGACCAGCACCTTGGCCGCACGCAGCGATTCGACGTAATCCTGCGGCTGGCTCAGCCACACGGTCTTGTCATGGTGGAAGCGGTGGCCACGGCTCATGCGGTCGGCCTTCAGGCCAAACAGCTCGGCCTCGACGATGTCGGCACCGTGCAGCAGCACCAGCCAGTGCGCCGGGCGGGCAAAGCCCCAGTCGTGGTTGCCCCAGCGCATCGGCTTGGGGATCGGCATCGCAGCGACGGCCTCGCGCAGGATCTCCGGCAGCAGCGCGGCGGTGCGCGCACCCGGGCTCACCGCACGGTGCACGAAGCGCTCACCCTTGTTGTCGCTGGTCTTCTCCAGCGCGGTCCAGTCGATCCCGGCCTTGGCGGCGAAGCCCCGCAGGGCCTTGGTCGGCTGGCCTTCGGCGTCCAGCGCGATGTTCAGGTACGGGCCCAGCACTTCGCTGCGCTGTTCCGGCTGTTCCAGGCCGACGCCGGGCAGCAGCACGGCCAGGCGGCGCGGAGTCGACAGCGGGCGTGCATCGCCCAGTTCCAGCTCGACGCCACGCTTGCGCAGGCCGTCGACAACGCCATCGAAGAAGGCCTGGGCCAGGCCCGGCAGCGCCTTGACCGGCAGCTCCTCGGTGCCCAGTTCGATCAGCAGGGGGGACAGTTGGCTCATCGTTTCAATCCTGTGGTGGGGGCGCAGCGCGCGACGCGGCCGGCGCCCCGGGGCAATGGGGTGATGAAAAACAGCGCGGCCGTCAGGCCTGCTTCGCGCCCGGGAAGCCCAGCTTCTCGCGCTGCTCGTAGTAGGCCTTGGCCACCGCCTGGGCCAGCGCGCGCACGCGCAGGATGTAGCGCTGGCGTTCGGTCACGCTGATCGCGCGGCGCGCATCGAGCAGGTTGAAGGTATGGCTGGCCTTCATCACCTGTTCGTAGGCCGGCAGCGGCAGGTTCACTTCCACCAGCTTCTGCGCCTCGCGCTCGCACGCGTCGAAGCGGTGGAACATTTCTTCCACGTCGGCGTGTTCGAAGTTGTAGGTGCTCTGCTCCACCTCGTTCTGGTGGTAGACGTCGCCGTAGGTCACCGGCTGGCCGTCCGGGCCGTAGGTCCAGACCAGGTCGTAGACGTTGTCGCAGTTCTGCAGGTACATGCACAGGCGCTCGAGACCGTAGGTGATCTCGCCCAGCACCGGGCGGCATTCCAAGCCACCGGCCTGCTGGAAGTAGGTGAACTGGGTCACCTCCATGCCGTTGAGCCAGACTTCCCAGCCCAGGCCCCAGGCGCCCAGGGTCGGCGATTCCCAGTTGTCCTCGACGAAGCGCAGGTCATGCACCAGCGGGTCGATGCCCAGCGCCTTCAGCGAATCCAGGTACAGCTGCTGGATGTTGTCCGGTGCCGGCTTCATCGCCACCTGGTACTGGTAATAGCGCTGCAGGCGGTTCGGGTTCTCGCCGTAGCGGCCGTCGGTCGGGCGGCGCGACGGCTGCACGTAGGCCGCGTTCCAGCCTTCCGGGCCGATCGCACGCAGGAAGGTGGCCGGGTGGAACGTACCGGCGCCCACCTCCAGGTCGAGCGGCTGGATGAGCACGCAGCCCTGCTGGGCCCAGAACTGGTTCAGGGTCTGGATCAGGCCCTGGAAGGTGATCGGAACGGTCGGGTTCGCGGACATGCGGACGATTCTTGGCCGGCAGAGGGGTGCGCTAGTATAACGGCCGACCTGCGGGGCATTCCGTACCCGGGAGGAGCAGGCAGATGGAACACCGGCTGCCGGCAGGCACGCCCGGGGCACCGGCCCCGTTGCCACCAGGGCGCCTGGAGTTCGAGCAGGTGGCCGCTGCCGCACTGGCCGATGGCCTGATCGCCGAACGTGACCGCGACCGCGTGCGCTTTTCCGCACAGGGCGCGCGCAACGCCAGCGAAGTGCACCCGCTGGTGCTGCTGTCCAACCTCAAGCTGGCCGCCAGCGAGGGCGGCGAGCTGAGCCTGGAACGGCTGACCGAATGGCTGGCCCGGCGCACCGGCTGCCGCTACCTGCGCATCGACCCGACCCGCGTCGACGTCGCCTCGGTCACCGCCGTGGCCTCGCACGCCTATGCACGCCGCCACCGTTTCCTGCCGCTGGCGGTCGACGCCGAACGCGTGCTGGTGGCCACCAGCGAACCGCTGGCGCAGGAATGGCGCCGCGACCTGCAGCACCTGACCCGGCGCCAGATCGAGCTGGCGATGGTCAACCCGCTGGACCTGCACCGCTACACCATGGAGTTCTTCGGGGTCACCCGCTCGGTGCGCGGGGCCCGCGGCGACGTGCGCGGCGAAGCCAACACGACTCTGCCCAGCTTCGAGCAGCTGGTCGAGCTAGGCCGGGCCGGTGACGTCAACGCCGACGACCAGCACATCGTCCACATCGTCGACTGGCTGCTGCAGTACGCCTATGAACAACGCGCCTCGGACATCCACCTGGAGCCGCGCCGCGAGATGGGGCGCATGCGCTTCCGCATCGATGGCGTGCTGCACAAGGTGTTCGAGGTGCCGCCGGCGGTGATGACCGCCGTGGTCAGCCGCATCAAGGTGCTCGGCCGCATGGACCTGGCCGAACGCCGGCGCCCGCAGGATGGCCGCATCAAGACCCGTTCGCCGGGCGGCCGCGAGGTCGAGATGCGCCTGTCGACCATGCCCACCGCCTTCGGCGAGAAGTGCGTGATGCGCATCTTCGACCCGGATGCCGCCTTCAAGAGCATCGACCAGCTCGGTTTCAGTCCGCAGGAGGCCGCCGGCTGGAATGCGCTCGTCGAGCGCCCGCACGGCATCGTGCTGGTCACCGGCCCGACCGGTTCGGGCAAGACCACCACCCTGTATTCCACCCTGAAGCGGCTGGCTACGCCGGACGTGAACGTATGCACGGTGGAGGACCCCATCGAGATGATCTCGCCGGAGTTCAACCAGATGCAGGTGCAGGTCAACATCGACCTGGACTTCGCCAGCGGCGTGCGCACCCTGCTGCGACAGGACCCGGACATCATCATGATCGGTGAGATCCGCGACCTGGAGACCGCACAGATGGCGGTGCAGGCCTCGCTGACCGGCCATCTGGTGCTGTCCACCCTGCACACCAACGATGCGGCCTCGGCCATCACCCGCCTGCTCGACATCGGCGTGCCGCACTACCTGCTGGCCAGCACCATCAACGGCATCCTCGCCCAGCGCCTGGTCCGCACCCTGTGCCCGCACTGCAAGCAGCCGCACACCCTCGGCGCGTCCGATTGGGCGGTGCTGGCTGATAGCCATGCTGCATATCCAGATGCCGCCACGCCCTGTCGGCCGGTCGGTTGCCTGGAGTGCCGGCGCACCGGTTTCCTCGGCCGCATCGGCCTGTATGAGTTGCTGCCATTGGGCTCGCGGCTGCGCAGGCTGATCCGCGCGGACATGGATCTGGCCGCTTTCGGCCGTGCCGCACAGGCTGAAGGACTGCGAAGCCTGCGCCAGGCGGGGCTTGAAAAGGTGGCGCAGGGGCTGACTACAATCGAGGAAGTCCTGTCAGTCCTGCCGCCCCCGGATGAATCCAGCACCGTTCCTGATCCTTGAAACCGGCCGCCCGGTGCCGTCGCTGCGGCGCTACGGCCGTTTTCCGCACTGGATCCGCGTCGCCGCCGGGCTGGAAGAACACGAGACCGTGGTGGTCGACGTCGAACACGGCGGCCACCTGCCCGACGCCTGCGGCTTCGCCGGCGTACTGGTGACCGGCTCGGCCGCCTACGTCACCGACCACGCCGAATGGAGCGAGCGCAGCGCGGCGTGGCTGCGCCAGGTCGCCTACGACGGCGTGCCGGTGTTCGGCATCTGCTACGGCCACCAGCTGCTGGCGCACGCGCTCGGCGGTGAGGTGGCCTACAACCCGGCCGGGCGCGAGTCGGGCACGATCGAACTGGCGCTGGACCCGGCCGCCGCCGAGGATCCGCTGTTCGGCGGCCTGCCCAGCCACTTCCCGGCCCACGCCACCCATATGCAGACCGTGCTGCGCGCGCCCGAGGGTGCCGCGGTGCTGGCGCGCTCGCCGCTGGATGGCTGCCACGCCTTCCGCTGGGGCCGCCAGGCCTGGGGCGTGCAGTTCCACCCTGAATTCGCCACCCACCACATGCGTGGTTACATCCGTGCGCGCGCCGACTGCATCGGCCGCCACGGCGGCTGCGCGCGCAGCATCGAGCGCGCGGTCAGCGCCGCGCCCCTGGCCCGCCAGCTGCTGCGGCGCTTCGTCCGCCAGGCCCGCCAGTCTTCAGCCCAGCCGGTCGCAAAACAGGGATAATCGGCGGCACGGGCACCCGCCCGGCCCCCTTCTGTCCCTTCCCGGATGTCCATGAAAGAGATTCGCAAGCTGCCGGCTTCGGCGGGCGCCCAGTGGTTGCTGGATACGTTCTCGCTGTACCGGCGTGCGCCGCTGCAGCTGGCCCGGATCGGCCTCACCTGGCTGGTGGTCAGCTGGGTGGTCACCCTGCTGTCGACCTTGATCCCGGGTGCCGCAGGCCTGGCCGTGCAGTTGATGACCCTGGCCATTTCGCCGGTGATGTTCGGCGGCATGCTGTACGCGATGGGCGAGATCGACGAGGGCCGTCCCGGCCTGGCCTCGCACCTGCTGCAGCCGATCCGCGACCACCGCGTCAGCCACCTGCTGGTGCCGCTGGCCATCCAGGTGCTGGCGGTGCTGCTGCTGGGCGTGCTGCTGTTCCTGATGATCGGCCGCGAAGGCTTTGCCGCCTTCAGCGAGGTCATGACCAGGATGGAGCAGATCAGCCGCAGCGGCCAGCAGATCAGTCCGGATGATGCGGCGAACCTGGTGGCCAACCTGCCGGCCAAGCGCATCGCGCTGTGGCTGTTCCTGGTGTTCGTTACCGCGGTGGGCCTGTCGCTGGCGATGTTCACCCAGCCGGCGCTGGTGGTGTTTGACAAGCAGAGCGGCATGCACGCGCTGCGCCTGAGCCTGCAGGGCTGCGTAGAGAACATCGTGGCGATGATCGTGTTCGCGGTGCTGGGCCTGATCGCCGCGTTCTGCGGTTACATCCTGTTCGTCATCGTCATCCAGATCGCGATGCTGATCGGCGGCCCGCTGGCGGCGGCCTTCATCGCCCAGCTGGTGCTGACCACGGTGGTGATGCCGCTGTATGTCGGCGCGGTCTATGCCGCCTGGAAGCAGATGTTCGTCCACCGCGGCAACCGCGCCGCACCGCCGGTGCCGGCCACCCCGCCGCAGAACGACGTCTTCCACGCCTGACCTGTCGCTCAACGGTAGCGCCGGGCCATGCCCGGCGTTCCCGTATCAGGCGGCGGGCTTCTTCACTGCGGAAGACGGCACCAGCCAGCGTGCGGCGTGGATGCCCAGCTCGTAAAGCAGGCACATCGGGATCGCCAGCATCAGCTGCGAGACCACGTCCGGCGGGGTCAGCACGGCAGCAAGAACGAAGATGCCGACCACCGCGTAGCCGCGGCCTTCCTTGAACTGCTGCGGCGTCACCCAGCCCAGCAGCACCAGGATCACCATCGCCACCGGCAGCTCGAAGCTGCCGCCGAAAGCGAAGAAGATCGCCAGCACGAAATCCAGGTAGGCGTTCGCATCCGGGGTGATCGCGATCACTTCCGGGCTGAAGGTGGTGAGGAAGTGGAACACCGCCGGCAGCACCAGGAAGTAGGCGAACGCGCAGCCGGTGTAGAACAGCAGCACCGACGACACCAGCAGCGGCACCGCCAGGCGCTTCTCGCGCGCATACAGGCCCGGGGCGACGAACGCCCACAGCTGGTACAGCAGCCACGGCACGGCCACGAAGAGGGCCACGAAGCAGGTCAGCTTCAGCGGCGCGAAGAACGCACCGGCCGGGTTGGTGGCGATCATCGTCTGCCCGTTCGGCAGCTGCGACACCAGCGGTTCGGCCAGCGCGTTGTACAGCTTCTGGGTGAACGGCAGCAGGCCCAGCAGCACCACGCCGAAACCGAGCAGCCCGCGGATCAGCCGCGCGCGCAGTTCGACCAGGTGCTCGACCAGCGAGCTTTCACCGAAATCATGGTCGCTCATGGCTGGCGCTCCGGCGGAACGGGTGCATCGGCCACGGGGGTGTCAGCAGGCGCGGTAGCGGCCGGCTGCACAGGGGCATCGGTTGCTGAAACGGCATCCTGCGCCGCCGCGGGGGCCGGGACATCATCGGCCAGGTGCGGCGGCGTCTGCGCCGGGGCAGGCGCGCGCACTTCCTGGGCCAGGTCATCGCCCTGCTGCTGCGCCTGCGCTGCCTCGCGCCGCATCGCTTCGCCGCTGGCGCGCAGCTGGCTCTCGGTGTCCTGCATGCTCTGCCGCACGTCCTGCATCTGCCGCTTGATCTCCTCGGCCTGCAGCTCGCGCTCCAGCTCCTGCTTCACCGAGTCCCACTGGTTGCGGGCGCGACGCACCCACAGGCCGGCGAAGCGGGCTGCCTTGGGCAGGCGCTCGGGACCGAGCACCACCAAAGCGACCACCGCGATCACAAGCAGTTCGCTGAAACCAATGTCAAACACCGCAACCGCTCCGGATCAACGCGCGTTGCGGTCGTGCTCGTCCTGCGCCGTGCGCGAGGCGTCCTGGCTGCGCGACTCGTCGCCCAGCTGCGCCGACGGCTTGTCGTCGTCGCGCATGCCCTTCTTGAATTCCTTCACCGCCGAGCCGAGGTCCTTGGCACCACTGGTCAGCCGCTTGGTGCCGAACACCAACAGAACTACGGCCAGGACAATCAACCAATGCCAGATGCTCAAACTGCCCATAAAGACACTCGTTACGTTGTGATCAGGCTGTCGAGCATAGCGCACCGGCTGTAAGCCGGCGCGCGTGACGAAAGTCAGTTGCCGCCCAGCGTCTCGGTACGGATCTCACCGTCGCCGACCGGCTGGAAACCCTGCTGTGCCGGTGGCGGGTTCTGCGGCATGTTCTGCAGCGGCGCGGTGGTCGCTTCGGCCGGGGCCGCGGCCGGTGCCTGAACAGGCGCCTGGGCCGGCGGCGGCGGTGCGCTGGCAGTGCCACCGTTGCCGGTGCGGTTGTTGCGCGCGGCGTAGGTGGCTTCTTCCAGGCGGTCACGGAAGGCGACGACGTCCATCGACGGCGAGCCGGCCGCTCGCCCCTCGAAGATCATCCGCGGCGTAGTGTTGCTGCCGTAGGCGTCGAGGTTGGCGGCATCGTCGATCTGCAGCACCGCGCCATCCAGGGCGACGCCGGCGAACAGGCCGCGGGCACGCGACCACGACCAGATCTCGGCCTTCAGCTGGCCATCGGTGGCGGCGGCGGCATTGCGGCCCACCGGACCGGCGGCCACGCCGGCATCGGCGCCCAAGGTGAACTTGCCGTTGACCAGATTGTCGAGGCTGCGGTCGTTACGGAACACCAGCACCACGTCGGAAGACTGCACGCCGGCCTGGAAGCCGATGCTGCCGCCGGTGAGCTTGATGAACACCGGGTTGGACCAGGCGCCATTGGGCATACGCACCGACATCAGACCATGGCCACGGCGACCGCCGATGACCAGACCGGCCTTGATCGTGTCGGGAATGACGATGACCGCGCGGCCTTCGTCGAGCAACTTGTCCGGAATGCCCTGTTCGGGAATTTCCTGGATTTCAGCCAGCACACGCACCGCGTTGCGGGCGCGCTGGTCTTCCTGCGGTCCGGCCATGGCCTGGCTGGACAGCAGGCTGGCGGCGATCAGCAGGGCTTGGATCGGGCGACGCATGGCGGGCTCCAGAAGTCAGTCCATAGGAAGATATAGCAAGTGACTGAAATTAGTGGCGTTGTGATGAATATCCAATGAGCGCGTCCGATCCGGATAGACGCCCTGCATCGATAGGATTCAAACCCTGCATCCCGGCGCGGCACCGGATCGGCGACAATAGCCCTCATGCTCGACGCACCCGATACCGCCGTGCTGGCGGTCAACCTAGGCACGCCCGAGACGCCGACGGCCCCCGCCGTCCGTCGTTACCTGGCTGAATTCCTCTCCGACCCGCGCGTGGTCTCGATTCCGGCGCTGCTCTGGCAGCCGTTGCTGCGCGGGCTCATCCTGCCGCTGCGCAGTGGCCGTTCAGCGGCGAAGTACGCCCAGGTGTGGCTGCCGGAAGGCTCGCCGCTGATGGTGCATACCCGCCGCCTGGCCGAGGCCATGCAGGCCCTGCTGCCCAGCCTGCGGGTGCGCCATGCCATGCGCTACGGCGCACCTGCGCTCACCGCCGAGCTCGACCGCCTGGCCGCCGAAGGCGTGCGCCGCATCGTCGTGCTGCCCCTGTACCCGCAGTATTCGACCACCACCACCGCCTCGATCGAGGACCGCGTGGATGACTGGCAGCGGCGCCATCCCGGCATCACCATCAGCCTGGTGCAGGATTACTCGGTCGACCCGGACTGGGTCGCTGCGGTTGCCGGCTCGATCCAGCGCTACTGGCAGCAGCACGGCCGCGGCCAGAAGCTGATGTTTTCCTTCCACGGCATTCCGCAGCGCCTGGCTGATGCCGGCGATCCGTACCCGCAGCGCTGCGAGGCCAGCGCGCAGGCCATCGCCAAGGCACTGGGTCTGGCTGCCGATGAGTGGCAGCTCGGCTACCAGTCGCGCTTCGGCCGCGAACGCTGGCTGCAGCCTTATGCCGAACCCAGCCTGTGGGCGCTGGCCGAATCGGGTGTGAAGCAGATCGACGTGGTCTGCCCGGGCTTTGCCACCGACTGCCTGGAGACGCTGGAAGAAGTGGCGATGGGCTTCACCGAAACGCTGGCCGAGCGTGGTGCGCAGATGCGCTACATCCCCTGCCTCAATGCCGAACCCGAGCATGCCCGTGCCCTGGCACGCCTCGCCGTGGCATCGCTGGCGTGAGCCTGCAACCGTTCGCGATGGACGTGGCCGGCGCGCGCGTGGCGGGCCTGCGCGGCGGCTCTGCCGATGGCACCCGCGTGCTGGCCCTGCATGGCTGGCTGGACAACGCCGCCAGCTTCGTACCGCTGGCGCCACACTTGGCCGAGGTGGCGCTGGTGGCCATCGACCTGCCCGGCCACGGCCACAGCGCCCACCTGCCGGCCGGCGCGGTCTACACCACACCGGCAGCGATTACCCACGTGCTTGATGTGGCTGACGCGCTGGGCTGGGACCGCTTCACCCTGATGGGCCATTCGATGGGCGCCGGCATCGCCAGCCTCACTGCCGCGGTCAGTGATCGCGTCGAGCGGTTGATCGCCATCGAGGCGCTGGGTGGCCTGCGTGGACCGGAAGAAGAAACCGCCGATCGCCTGCGCGAGCATGTGAACGCCACCCGCGCCCTGACCCGCAAGCAGCTGCGCGTGTTCCCCGAACTGGCCGCGCCCATCCGCGCGCGGATGATGACCAACCAGCTCAGCGAAGGCTGCGCCCGCCTGCTGGTCGAGCGCGGCGTCGAACCGGTGGAAGGCGGCTACCGCTGGTGCAGCGATCCGCGCCTGATGCTGCCCACCGCCATCCGCCTCAGCGAAGGGCAGATCGACAACGTGCTGCAGGCCATCGCCTGCCCCACCCAGGTGATCTACGCCACGCCGGCGCAGTCCTACTATCCCGAGCCGGGGCGCAGCCAGCGCCTGCAGCACCTGCGCGACGGCCGCCTGGCCGTGTTCCCGGGCAACCACCATCTGCACATGGAACAGCCAGCGCAGATCGCCGAGGTCATCAACGGCTTCCTTGCCGCTTGATCAGGCCGCTTCAACGCAACCGGAGCTGAGCGGCAACCTTCACGCGTGCTTCACTCCGCGCGCGCGCGGCCGATAGAACAGTTGCGGGCACCTGCGCCCGCCTCACGCGGGCCCGGTCGGGCCTGCGGCTGTTCGTGGTCCTGCAAGGAAGCCCGCATGCCTTTCTGTCCGCACCACCGCCCACAGGACGTGGCCCCGGTGCCTGCCCGCTCCACTTCCCCCTTTCGCAATCCTGGCCCTGCCACCGTCCCGCCGTCGCGCGTGCCGGTTTGCGGGGCCGTTGCCGTCCGTTGATCCAGGAGTCGCTGATGTCCATTGCATCCCCCCGTCCGCCCGACCAGGGCCGCCTTCCCTACCTGCAACAGCTTGCACGACGCGGTGACCGCCGCCTGCTGCTAGGCAGCGCAGTCATGGCCCTGCTGGGGCTTGGCCTTGCCGTCGGCGGCCAAGGCGGGTTGCTAGCCGCGCTGGCGGCATCCGCCGTGCTGCCTGCCGCGTGGCTGGGCGGCCCGCAGGCCGGCACGCCGCTGGCCCGCAATGGCCTGGCCGTGCTCGTCGGCATCCAGCTCTGCCTGCTCTGCCACCTGGGTGGCCTCGGCCCGGCATTGCCGATTGCCGTGCTGCTGGGGGTCCTGCTGGGTCATCGCCACCGCCTGCCACTGTGGCTGGCCGGCGCGGTCGGGGTGATCGCCCTGCTGCTGCCGCTGGTGCAGGGCGCCGCGGTACTGCCGGCCGTGCTGCACACGGCGGCGCTGGCCGCGCTTGCGGCCGTGCTCGGACAGACCGCCGCACGCCTGCGCCAGCAGAGTGAGGCGTTGGGCCACGGCCCGCAGCGGCTGGCCGCCCTCGCCCGCGATATCGCCACCGGCGCCGACCTGTCCGCACACGGCAACGTGCAGGATTACGCCGCAGGCTCCCTGGCCCACGCCCTGGCCGACACCGCCCGCCACGTGCAGGCGCAGCGCGAACGCCAGGCGCAGGGTCATGCCGACAACGCACAGGTCCGCCAGGCGCTGGATGTTTCGCGTACGGCAATGATGATCGCCGACAACGACCACGTGATCCGTTACGTAAACCGTTCGGTGGTGGCCCTGCTGCGCAACCAGCAGGCGAACCTGCGCCAGGCCTTCCCCGATTTCGATGCCGAAAAGCTGGTCGGCAGCAGCATCCATCGTTTCCACGCCAACCCCGACCGCATCCGCGGCATCCTCAACACGCTGCAGGTCGCCCATAACGGCAAGATCCAGATCGGCCCGGTACACTTCGCCCAGGTGGTCACCCCGGTGTTCGATGCGCAGGGCATGCGCCTGGGGTTTGCCGTGGAGTGGCATGACCGCACGCATGAGCTGGCGCTGGAGAATTCAGTGGCCGGCATCGTCGCAGCGGCGGCGGCCGGCGATCTGGACCAGCGGCTGCAGGCCAGTGAGGGCGCCAGCTTCCTGGACGGCCTGACCGGTGGCATCAACCAGTTGATGGCTACAGTCGGCGGCACGGTGGAAGAGGTTCGGCAGATGCTGGCCGCACTCGCCCGCGGTGAACTCGACCGGCGCATGGAAGGCGAGTACCACGGTGCGTTTGCCGCCATCCAGCGCGACGCCAATGCCACGGCGACCCAGCTGGCGCTTATGGTCGGCCGCATCCAGCGCAGTGCCGGCGCGATCCGCGGCGCTGCCAGCGAGATCACCGCCGGCAACGATGCATTGTCCGAGCGCAGTGAGCGCCAGGCCGCGCACCTGCAGGAGACTGCCGCGTCGATGGAGGAACTGACCGCCACCGTGCGGCAGAACGCCAGCCATGCCCGCCAGGCCAGTGACCTGGCCAGCACCACCCAGGGCGCGGCCAACGAAGGCAACCTGGCCATGCAGCGCGTGGTCACCACCATGCAGGCCATCGAAGCCGCCTCGCGTCGCATTGGTGACATCACCGGTGTCATCGACGGTATCGCGTTCCAGACCAACATCCTGGCCCTGAACGCCGCGGTGGAGGCCGCCCGCGCCGGTGAGCAGGGACGCGGCTTCGCCGTGGTTGCCAGCGAGGTCCGCGTGTTGGCCCAGCGTTCGGCGGCGGCCGCTCAGGAGATCAAGAAGCTCATCGACGAAGCCGGCCGCGAGGTGGGCGAAGGCGCGCAGCTGGTGGCCGATGCCGGCCAGCGCATGCAGGGCATTGTCGGCGGCGTGCAGAGCGTGAGCGCGCTGATGCAGGAGATCTCGGCGGCGTCGCAGGAGCAGTCCAGCGGCATCGAACAGATCAACCAGACGGTGGTGCAGATGGACCAGGCGACGCAGCAGAACGCGGCCCTGGTGGAGGAAGCCACTGCCGCCGCACGCGAACTGCAGGTGCAGGCGGGCACGCTGAGTGAAGCGGTGGCGGTGTTCCGGCAGCAGGAAACGCGGGAGATGGCGCTGGCCTGAGGCCACGCGCCCGGTTATTGCTTTGTGCTTTGGGTGGGTGCCAACCGCGGTTGGCACCTTGCCTGGCGCGGGCGCGGGTGCCGCGCCTGTGCCTGTGCCTGTGCCTGTGCCTGTGCCTGTGCCGGCCAGCTTCCGGCATTACTGTCCTCGCTGCATGCGTTGCGCGGATACGGTGCAGCCACGCATGGCGTGGCTCTACTGGTAGATGCCAACCTTGGTTGGCACCGCTGGCCGGCACCACCAAGCACGCGCAGAATCCCCCGAGGCGTGATTGTCCACGCGCAAAGAAAAACCCCGCTGCGTGAGCAGCGGGGTTTTTGGGTATAAACCCTGGCGATGACCTACTCTCGCATGGCTTGAGCCACACTACCATCGGCGCAGCTGCGTTTCACTTCCGAGTTCGGGATGGGATCGGGTGGTTCCACAGCGCTAATT
>NZ_JBXFWG010000040.1:0-38785 GCF_056854535.1 Stenotrophomonas sp. STEN054
GGGGGGGGGGGGGGGGGGGGGGGGGGGGGGGGGCCGGCCCGCCCGCCCCCGCCGCCGCCCCGCCGGGGCCCCCGGCGCCCCCCCCCCCCCCCACCCCCCCCCCCCCCGGCCAACCCTCAAAATCGCCGGCTTTCAGCAGCCCACCACGGAGGGGCTCCGCCGTTCGCCGATTCCCCGCCGCAGGCGGCCTTTCGCGCTGCAACATGCCACCGCGCAAACCTGCGCCATCATGGAACCCCGCCGCCGCCAGGACCGTGCCATGCAGCAGTACCTGCTCCTCATCTACATCGAACCCGCCCTGCTGCAGGCCCTGCCCAGCGACGAGTTCAATGCACTGATGCGCGACTGCCTCGCCCACGCCGATCAGCTGCAGGCCGAAGGCACCCTGCTGGCCGCACAGAAACTGCAGCCGGTCGACACCGCGCAGACCCTGCGCGTGCGCGATGGCCACAGCCGCGTGCTCGATGGCCCCTTCGCTGAAACCCGTGAACTGCTGGCCGGCTTCAACCTCATCCGCGCCCGCGACCGCGACGAAGCCATGCGCATCGCCCGCGAGTTTCCCTGGGCGCGCTTTGGCAGCATCGAAGTGCGGCCGCTGGAAGACATGGACGCCGAGCGCGAACGCTGCGGCGCGCCGGCGGCGGCTATGGCAGCAGCCGTACCCTGATGTCGCGCTTGCCAATGCCGTCATTGCCGCTGTAATCGCGTGCACTACCACGGATGATGTACTCGCCCGGCGGCAGCGCCGCCGGCTGCCAGCGTCCGGTTTCCATCAAGCCGTCGCGCACGGTGTTGGTTGCCAGGTAGCGGAAGCGGGTCACCGCGCTGCCATGCACGGTGATGCCGCTGTCCGGCGCATAGGCCACCTTCACCGCCTGCTTCTGCGGCGGCATGCGGTTGAACACGATGTTCCAGCGCGGCTGTTCGTAGCCCTGCAGCGGCTGCCCGGCCGCGTCGAGGATCTGGTAGCCCACCTGGTACGGCCCCAACCGGCGGCGCGGCAGGTTGTCGTCCACCTGATCCCACGCCTCCACCACGATCTGCACGCCACGCCCCTGCCGGGCCAGCATCACCACGCCGTCGCTGCCTGCGGCCAGCGGCTGGTCGTTGTCATCCAGCAGGCCGACATCGGTGATGCGCGGCGCGAAGTGGTCGGCATAACCGGTGAAGCCCAGCGCCACCGCATTGGTCTCGAAACCGCTGGTGCCCACCTGCAGGTGCACGTGCGCCTGGCTGTTGATGCTGCCCAGACGGTCGCCAACGTGGATGCGCGTGCCGCGCCGCACGCGGATGCGCTCCAGCTTGCCGTCCTCGCCATACATCGGCTGCCAGCGCGCATCGAAGGACTCGCCGGACGGCGTGCGGCCCACGCGCATGTGAATATAGTTCAGGCGCCCCA
Source organism: Stenotrophomonas sp. STEN054 (assembly GCF_056854535.1). NCBI lineage: Bacteria > Pseudomonadati > Pseudomonadota > Gammaproteobacteria > Lysobacterales > Lysobacteraceae > Stenotrophomonas > Stenotrophomonas sp. STEN054. The sequence goes on from NZ_JBXFWG010000040.1 coordinate 1,400, forward strand.
CCGCCAGCCCTTCGGCCTGGCCACCCAGGCTCCACGCCGCGATCGGGCTGCTGATCTTGCCGTCGGCGATGGCCAGCACGGTCTGCCCCACGTCACCGCGCACGTCGAAGCCGCCGTGCAGGTGGTGGCGGCTCTCGCCGGTAAAGGTGCCGCGCACTTCGCCCAGCGTGCCGACCACTTCATGCCAGCCCTGCTGCGGGGCAAGCGGCCAGCGCCCGCCGGTATCGGGCAGCGCGGCGTCCGCGGCGGGCCCGACCAGCGCCGGTGCCGGCAGCGCGCCCACCGCCAGCGGCCGCACGCGGTGCACGCGGTAACCGGCGGCATCGGCCACCAGCAGGCTGCCGTCGTCCTCCACGGCCAAGCCGCTGGGGCGGGCCAGGCGCGGCAACCGGTCGTTGCCGAGCAGCGCGATCTGGTGGCCCTGCGGGGTTACCTGCACGATGCGCCCGCCAAAGTCGCCCACGTACAGCACGCCGTCGTGGGTCGTGGCCAGCGACAGCGGCCCGTTGATGACGCCATCGTTGCCGACCACGGTGCTCACCGTGCCATCGGCACCGACGCGGCGCACCGCGTTGTTGAAGAAGTCGGCCACCAGCAGCGCGCCGTGCGCATCGAGGGCCAGCGCAACCGGTGTATCGAAGCGGGCCTCGGCGCCCACTGCATCGGCGAAGCCGGGGCGATCGCCACCGGCCAGCGTGCGCACGTTGCCATCGGTGCCGATCACCCGGATGCGGTCGTTCCAGGTATCGGCCACGAACACCTGGCCCTGCGCGTCCACGGCAATGCCCATCGGTCCATCGAAGCGCGCCTGCACGGCCGGGCCATCGGCAAAGCCCTGCGTGCCACCGGCGACGGTGGTCACCTGGCCATCGGTGCCGATCCGACGGATCGCGTGGTTGCCGGTGTCGGCCACGTACAGGTTGCCCTGCGCGTCGGCAGCGATGCCCGACGGCGTATTGAAGCGCGCCTGCAGGCCCGGCCCATCGGCCAGGCCTTCGCCCTGCCCGGCCACCGTTTCAACGCGTCCATCGGGAAGCCGGCGGCGGATGCGGTTGTTATCGCCGGCATCGGTGAAATACACGCTGCCATCGGCGGTGCGCAGCAGCGCATAGGGTTCGGCGAAGCGCGCCTGGGCCGAGGCGCCGTCACGGTCGCCGGGGTGGCCATCACCGGCCAGTGGCTCAATCTGCGCGGTCCAGGCGAGCGGCGTGGGCTGCGGGCCAACGGGTGCGTCCGGTGCCTGTGCGGGGCGTTCCCACCAGGTGGCCGCCAGCGCGGCTGCCGTTGCTACCACCACTACCCCCACCGCCATCCATTGCCGCCGTGCCATCGCTCGCGTTCGCCCTGCCCTGAAAGAGGCCACGACGATAGACGCTGGCTGCAACGGCGTCGAGCACGGCACTTGTAACGCTGCCGCAGCCGGGCTTCAATCGGCGCACTCCATGGAAGGTGGCCTGCGTGCCCCGTCCTGCGCTCGCTATGCTGTTCGCCGCTGTACTGCTGGCCCCGGCGGCTACCTCGTGGGCACGCGGGAGCGCAGCCCCGCTTCCCGCAGCAGAAACCGGGACCTCCATCGAGGCCCAGGCTGCGCACGCTGAGCGGCTGATGGACGATGGCCGTTACGAGGAGGCGCAGGCCGCCGTGGCCACAACCGCGCCCCTGACTGGCTACGCCACCGACCAACGGCATTACATCCGCTTCATCGCCGCGCAGCAGAGGGGCGACAAGACCGCAGCCGCCGACGCCGCACGCGGCGTGTCCGGGCAGGGACCGGGGGCCGCCGACCTGCTCTACCAACTGCCACTGGCGGCAGGACGCATGAACGAAGCGACGGTCATGCTGATCGTGCAGCTGGAATCGGTGAAGCTGCGCAGCAGCGCGTTGCTGTCGCTGCAGCAGATGCGCACCGCGCCCACGCTGCCCGCCGATGCTGCCCTGCAGGGGCGCTGGCGCGAACTGGTGGCCCGGCCCGAAGTGCAGGCCGCCCTGGCTGAGGTGGGGCGCATTGATCTCTATGACCTGTTCGCCAGCGATCGCATCCGCTGATGCCTACTTCGCCGGTACTTCGCTGCGGATGCCCATCGCCTCGCGGTAGCGCGTGTACAGCGCCATCACCTTGTCCACGTAGGCCAGGGTTTCGGCATACGGCGGCACGCCCTTGTAGCGGGCGACCGCGCCGATGCCGGCGTTGTAGGCGGCCGCTGACAGCGCGCGGTCGCCGTTGTAGCGGCGCAGCAGTGCACGCATGTAGCGGGCGCCGCCGTCGATCGACTGCTGCGGCGAGAACGGATCGCGCACGCCGTATTCCAGTGCGGTCTCGGGCATCAGCTGCATCACGCCCTGCGCGCCCTTGCTGGAGACGGCCAGCGCATCGAAGTTGCTTTCGGCGTGGGCGATCGCGCGCAGCCAGGCGTCGTCGACGCCGGTGGCCTTGGCAGCTGCTTTGAACTGCTTGGCGTGCTGGGCCAGCTGCGGCTTGCCGACCTTGCCCAGGCCCTCGTGGGCGGGCTCACCGGGCGGGGTGGCGACGGTGAATTTCAGGAACACGCGCGAGCCGGGAAGGTTGCGGGTGGAATAGACCAGCACTCCGTCCTGCTCGCGCTCATACAGCACGCCGCTGAAGACGCCCATGTTGCCCCACAGGTTGGGGGCCTGGATGGCGTTGTCGTCGATCTCCTTCGGCGTGCAGCGCGAGCCCGGTTCCGGCGCGGTGGCGAGGCTGACCGTGTTGCCCTGCACGCAGCGGTAGACCGTGCGGGCGCTGGCCAGGCCCGGCAGCAGCAACAGCGCAACGAGGGCAAGGCGAAGGGTCATGGCGGCCGGATGATCCGGCCACGCCCGCGAAATTCTGGTGAATCCCGGTAGCGCCGACCGTTGGTCGACTGCTCCGCCGCTCAGAACGCGAAAGCCGCGCGCTGCGCGCGAGAGTCGACCAACGGTCGACGCTACCCCGCACGGCGCCGCAGCCAGTACCCCGCGGCCAGCAGCACGAACCACACCGGGCTGGCTACCAGCGCCTGGCGGGTGTCGGCCTGCAGGCTCAGCAGCACCAGCACGCCGGCGAAGAACACCAGGCAGGCCCAGCACATGGCCACGCCGCCGGGCATCTTGAAGATCGAGGCGGCGTGGCGCTCCGGGTAGCGGCGGCGGTAGACCATGTAGGCCACCAGGATCAGCGACCAGACGAAGATGAAGAGCACCGTCGCCAGCGTCGTCACCAGGGTGAAGGCGGTCACCAGGTTCGGGATCAGGTAGATCAGCAGGGTGCCGCCCAGCAGGCACAGGCACGAGAACAGCAGGCCGCGGGCCGGCACCGCCGCGCGTGACAGGCGCGACAGGCCGCGCGGGGCGTGGCCCCCTTCGGCCAGCCCGTACAGCATGCGGCTGGTGGAGAAGATGCCGCTGTTGGCCGACGACGTGGCCGAGGTCAGCACCACGAAGTTGATCAGGCTGGCCGCGGCGGGGATGCCGGCCAGCACGAACAGCTGCACGAACGGGCTCTTGTCCGGCACCACCTGGCGCCACGGCGTCACCGCCATGATCGCCACCAGGGCCAGCACGTAGAAAATGATGATGCGCACCGGGATCGAGTTGATCGCCTTGGGCAGGTTGCGCTCCGGGTCGGCGGTTTCGGCGGCGGTGGTGCCCACCAGCTCGATGCCGACGAAGGCGAACACCGCTATCTGGAAACCGGCGAAGAAGCCGACCAGGCCCATCGGGAACATGCCGCCATCGTTCCACAGGTTGGACAGCGAGGCGGTATGTCCGCTGGGCGAGGTGAAGCCCCACGCCACCAGGCCGGCACCGGTGATGATCAGCGCGCAGATGGCCACGATCTTGATCAGCGCGAACCAGAACTCCATCTCGCCGAACAGCTTCACCGTCACCAGGTTCAGGCCCAGCAGCAGCATCACGCACAGCAGTGCCGGTATCCACGCCTGCAGCTCGGGGAACCAGAACTGCGCATAGGCAGCGATGGCAATGACATCGGCGATGGCAGTGACGATCCAGCAGAACCAGTACGTCCACCCGCAGAAGAATCCGGCCCAGGGGCCGAGCAGGTCGGTTGAAAAGTCGATGAAGGATTTGTACTGCAGGTTGGACAGCAGCAGCTCGCCCATCGCGCGCATCACGAAGAACAGCATCGCGCCGATGATGAGGTAGACAAACAGGATGGACGGACCGGCCAGGCTGATGGTCTTGCCCGACCCCATGAACAGGCCGGTCCCGATGGCACCGCCGATGGCGATCAGTTGCAGGTGGCGGTTGGACAGGCTGCGGCGCAGGTGTTCCGGGGGCGTGGCGGGCTCGGTCATGGGCGCGGGAAGGGGCGGGTGAAGTTTCCGACGGTAGTCCTCTGCGGCGCCGAGCGCCAGCGCTGTACGGGCTGAAAGCGTCAAGTTGGAAGCAGTCGGGTCCCAACCATTCCCCCCGGGACTGCAACATGCTCAGATAGCGCATCCGACCAAGGACCGGCCCGCCATGCGCAGCGCCCTGCCCCGCCCCCTGGAAAACCTGCCATGAGCCGCGTGGGCGTCATCATCGCCGCGACCCTGCTGGCGATCCTGGCGGCCGTCGTGCCGATCACCGCGATGGTCTACGCCACCTGGAACAGCGCGGTCAGCCTGGAACAGCAGCGCCTGCACGAGATCGCCCAGCGCGCCCTGCGCCGCGCCGACGTCTCCTACCAGGAATCGCTGGCGGTGCTGAAGGCCGCCGAAGCCTCGCGCCTGCCGCCCTGCAGCCCCGAGCACGTTCGGCGCATGCAGACCCTGGTGATGACCACGCCCTCGGTCGACCAGATGGGCTACTTCGAGGCGGGCAAGCTGCGGTGCACCTCGTGGGGTGCGTTCGAGGCCGACGTCAGCCAGCCCACCCCGGACCATGTCACCAGCGATGGCGCCGGCATTACCGTGGGCGTGCGCCCGCAGTCCAGCGGCGGGCGAACGGTGCTGTCCATCCTGTACGGCTCCTACGACACGCTGGTCGACCCGCGCCGCTTCGTCGATGTCATCGCCGATCCGCAGGTGCGCCTGGCCCTGGCCAGCCCCGACGGCCGCCTGCTGTCCAAGCAGGACGGCATCAACCCGGACCTGCTGCTGCAGCAGCTGCGCCAGCCTGGCGAGGGCCTGGACGACGACACCCTGTACGCCACGGCCCGCAACAACGAGTGGCTGGCCATCGCCACCGGCCCGCGCACCGCCCTGGCCGCCACCTTCCGCCAGCAGGCCTGGCTGTTCGTGCCGGTGGGCCTGCTGCTGGCCGCTGCCGGCGCCGGCGTGGTGATCTGGCTGTCGCGTCGTCGGCTGTCGCTGCGCGGCGAACTGTCCATCGCCATCCGCCGCCGCGAGCTGTACCTGCACTACCAGCCCATCATCGAGCTGGAGACCGGCATCTGCGTCGGTGCCGAGGCCCTGGTGCGCTGGCAGCGTCCCGACGGCACCCAGGTGCGCCCGGACATCTTCGTGCCGCTGGCCGAGGAGCACGGCCTGATCGCCGCGCTCACCGACCTGGTGATCGAGAACGTGGTGTCGGACATGCGCGAACTGCTGGTGGAGGACCGCAGCGCACACATCGCCATCAACCTCGCGGCCGAGGACATCATCAGCGGCCGCGCCTTGAAGTCGATCACCCAGCGCATGGCCGGCAGCGGCATCCTGCCGCAGCAGATCTGGCTGGAGGCCACCGAACGCGGCTTCCTCGATGCCGACCGCGCCCGCACCATGCTGGCCGCAGCGCGCCGTGCCGGGCACAGCATCGCCATCGACGATTTCGGCGTGGGCTATTCCAGCCTGCAGTACCTGGAGCAGCTGCCGCTGGACGCGCTGAAGATCGACAAGTCGTTCGTCGATGCCATCGGCACCGAAAGCGCGACCAGCCCAGTCACCCCGCACATCATCGACATGGCCAAGGAACTGGGCCTGTGGGTGGTGGCCGAAGGCGTGGAGACCGAACCGCAGCTGGCCTACCTGCACAGCCAGCAGGTGCAGTTCGGCCAGGGCTGGCTGTTCTCGCGGCCGCTGCCGCGCGATGCGTTCATCGCCTTCCACCACCAGCGCCAGCAGCGCTACGGCGCGGCGCGGGAGGACATGCAGAACCCGCGCAGCGTGCCGATCGAGCGGGCCGCTGCAGAAGAATGACGGCCAACGGCGGAGCCCCTCGTGATGGGACGGCCGTAATCCGCGGGTTGGCCGGGCACCTTGCTGCGGCGCCCGACCACGGAATCAACAGAAAGAGCAAATGCGGACGCGGGTCGCAGCGACGCCCTCTCTCAGTAGATCCACGCCATGCGTGGATGACGCCGCCCTGGTAGTGCCGGCCCCTGGCCGGCATCCCCATGCACCAGCCACTACACCCAGGCCTTCGGCCGCGCCCACAACCACGCCGCGCACACCGCCAGCAGCAGCAACGGCAACCACGCCAGCTGCCCTGCCCCCGCCGACTGCAGCACCACGCCACCGGCCATGCCGCCGGCGGCAATCGCCAGGTTCCAGCCGGTCACCAGCATCGACTGCGCCAGGTCCGCCGCCGCGCCCGCACGCCGCGCCACCGCGGTCTGGAACAGCGTCGGCACCGCACCAAACGCCACGCCCCACAGCACGCTGGCCAGCAGCAGCACCTGCGGCACGCCCGGCCACAGCAGCAGCGCCAGCACCGCCAGCACGAAACCAGCCACCGCCGCCCACACCAGCGCGCGCAGATGGCGGTCCACGCCCCAGCCGGCGATGCCGATGCCGGCGACGGCTGCCACGCCAAATGCCAGCAGCACGCGGTCCAGCCAGTGCTGCGCGTTGGCCAGGATCGCCAGCGGCTCGATGTAGGTGTAGAGCACGTTGTGCGCCAGCACGTACAGCGCCATCACCAGCAGCGTGCTGCGTACCCCGGGCAGCCGCCAGACGCGGCCCAGCGGCGTGCGCTGGCCGCCACCGGCCGCCGGCAGCGCAGGCACCGCCCAGCGCACCCAGCCCAACAGCAGCACCGCCAGCAATGCCATCAGTCCGAACGCCCAGCGCCAGCCGATCTGCTGGCCCAGCAGCGTGCCCGCCGGCACCCCCAGCGACAGCGCCAACGGTGAACCCACCATCGCCACCGCGATCGCCCGCCCCTGCAGTTCGGGCACCACCAGGCGCGCCGCATAGCCAGCGACCAGTGACCACAACAGGCCCGCACCCACGCCGGCCAGGAAGCGGCATCGTCGCCTCACCGGCCTACCTGCAGCGGCGCGGCGTGCCCAAGGCGCCGGCCGACCTGCTGCAGCACACGCTGCTGCACTACAAATTCCCCAGCAGCGGCAAGCTGGAACCGTGGCCGATCCAGTGGCCGGACGAAGAGGCCGCGCAGGAACTGCCCGTGCACATGGTCGCCAACACCATCAAAGCGCGGGTGGAGCTGGCCCTGCGCGATATCGGCCTGGCCTTCGTTCCGGTGCACTCGGTGCGTGATGCCATTGCCGATGGCCGTCTGGTCACCGTACTGGATGAGCACGTGCATTCCTGCGGCACCTTCCATCTGCTGTGGCCTTCGGGCCGGCATGTGCTGCCGAAGCTGCGGGTGTTCATCGACTTCATCGGCGCACGGCTGGATACCGTCCCGTAGCCCGGTAGATCCACGCCATGCGTGGATGACGGAGCATCGCCACCACGACCATTCATCCACCGGCGCTATAATCCCCCCTGTTCCTCCAAGGGGCCCGCGACCAATGCGCCAGTGATGCCGCCGTCTTTCCACTAGACGGCCCGACTCTTCCCGCCCCTGTGCGCAGGGGAGAACCAGGCATCCCATGGAGGTCGCATGACCACGCATTCCCTCGCGCTCGATCGCGTGTCCTATCGGTTGGCCGATGGCCGATCGCTGTTTTCCGAACTCTCGTTTTCCTTTGAACCGGTGGCCACCGGCCTGGTCGGTGCCAACGGCACCGGCAAGAGCTTGCTCGCGCGCCTGCTGGCCGGGCAACTGACGCCCGACAGCGGCCAGGTGCGCGGCAGCGGCCGGGTCTTCCTGCTGCCGACGCCCGGCTACCCGCCACGCGGCACCGTGGGCGAACTGGCAGGCGTGGGCGCTGAACTGGCCGCACTTGAGCGCATCGAAGCCGGCAGCATCGACGAGGCTGATTTCGCCTGCATCGGTGATCGCTGGGACCTGCGCGAGCGCCTGCAGCAGCAATGGCGTGCCCTGGGCCTGCCCGATGATCTGCAGCCCACGCAGCCGGCCGCGCGCCTCAGTGGTGGCCAGGCCATGCGCGTTGCACTGTCTGGCGCATGGGCCAGCGGCGCCGACTGGCTCATCCTCGACGAACCCAGCAACCATCTGGATGCACGCAACCGCCAGCAGCTGTACCAGCAACTGCAGCAGTGGCCGGGCGGGCTGCTGGTGATCAGCCACGACCGCGCGCTGCTGGCCCACATGCAGCAGATCGTGGAACTGGATGCGCACCGGTTGCATCGCTATGGCGGGCCGTGGCAGCACTACGCCGAGGCACGCGCCGCCGAGCGCGATGCCGCAGTCGCGCAGCTCGACCATGCCCGTGCTCAGCACCGCCAGCAGCAGCGCAGCGCGCGCGAGCAGCACGAACGCCAGCAGCAGCGGCAGGCGCGCGGCAACCGCGATGCGAAGCAGGCCAACCAGGCGCCGATCCTGCTGGGCGGGCAGAAGCAGCGTGCCGAGGCCACCCAGGGCCGTGCGCAGCAGATCCAGGCCGACCGCCTGCAGGCCAGCGCCCAGCAGTTGCGCAGCGCCGCTGCCGCCGTGCAGGCGGCACCCGACCTTGCACTGTTCGCCAGCGAAGGCGAGCGCGGCAGCGCGCGGCTGCTGCAGGCCCACGATCTTGTGCTGCCGCATGGCTGCAGCGCACCGTTGCAGCTGGATATCCGCCGTGGCCAGCGCATTGCCGTGGTCGGTGACAACGGCAGTGGCAAGTCCACCCTGCTGCGCGTGCTGGCGGGCCAGATGGATGCGCAGGCAGGCGAGGTGCAGCGGCATGCACCATTGGCGCTGCTGGACCAGCAGCTGCTGGCACTGGCCGGTGAGCACAGCATCCTCGATACGGTGCAGTCGGCCAATCCGACGGCCGACCCCGCCGAGCTGCGCACGCGGCTGGCCCTGCTCGGGCTGGACGCACAGCGCATCCAGCGGCCGGCCAGCAGCCTCAGCGATGGCGAACGGGTAAAGGGCGCACTGGCCAGCGTGCTCTATGCGCAACCGGCACCGCAGCTGTTGCTGCTGGACGAGCCCGGCAACGCGCTGGACCTGACCGCGCTGCAGGCGCTGGAATCACTGCTGGGTGCGTGGGACGGTGGCCTGGTGATGGTGAGCCATGACACCCACCTGCTGCGCGCGTTGCGGCCGACGCAGGTGCTGCAGGTGGGGGCTGATGGCTGGCAGTGGCGCGACGCAGACCCGGGGTCGGATCCCTTTTGCAGCGCAAAAGGGCTCTGACCCCGGCCCGATGACCCCGCCATCCACGCATGGCGTGGATCTACTTGTCGGGGCGGGGCCCGTTATCCACGCATGGCGTGGATCTACTCGGGTGGGGCACGTTATCCACGCATGGCGTGGATCTACTCGGGTGGGGCGCGATATCCACGCATGGCGTGGATCTACTCGGGTGGGGCGCGATATCCACGCATGGCATGGATCTACTCGGGTGGGGCGCGATATCCACGCATGGCGTGGATCTACTTGGGTAGGGCGCGATATCCACGCATGGCATGGATCTACTCGGGTGGGTCGCGATATCCACGCATGGCGTGGATCTACTTGGGTAGGGCGCGATATCCACGCATGGCATGGATCTACTCGGGTGGGGCGCGATATCCACGCATGGCGTGGATCTACTTGGGTGGGGCGCGATATCCACGCATGGCATGGATCTACTCGGGTGGGGCGCGATATCCACGCATGGCGTGGATCTACTCGGGTGGGGCCCGTTATCCACGCATGGCGTGGAGCCACCGATCCGGATGGGCGCGAATTCCAGTAGAGCCACGCCACGCGTGGATGCTTCTGCCCTCAGCGCTTCCACGCCGGGAACGCCTGCGGCAACTGCTGCCACAACAGCGGCCCCGCGCGCAGTTCGCTCTCATTGAGCAGGCATGCATCCAACGTCGCACGCACCGCACGCTCATCCATGTGCACGCCAATCACCACCAGCTCCTGCCGACGGTCACCCCACAGCGGGTGCCACAGACGCGCCATCGCCGCATGCGCATCCCCATCCGGGAATTCCTCCAACCCGGGCAACGGCGCGCTCCAGCAGTCCGCCTGCTGCCGCGCCCAGCCCAGGTCGCTGTACGGCAGCGGCGTCGGCGGCAGCAGCGGCGTGGTGTCCTCTTCGCCAGCACGCACGCGCTCGCGCGCCGCATACCAGAAGCCAGCCGCCTGCGTGCGCGTCGCCGCACCCACGCTGCTCAGTTCGCCCACCCAGTCCATGCGGTTGGCCAGCCAGAACCAGCCCTTGCTGCGGATCACCCCGGGCATGCCGTCCTGCAGCGCGCGGGCGAAACGCCCCGGATGGAACGGCCGGCGCGAGCGATAGACGAAGCTGCCGATGCCGTATTCCTCGGTCTCCGGCGTGTGCTCGCCACGCAGTTCCTTCACCCAGCCGGGCGCCTGCTGCGCACGGTCGAAATCGAAGCGGCCCGTGTCCAGCAGCTCGCACAGCGGCACATCGCCAAACGACGACAGCAGCAGCTTGGCGTCGCGGTTCAGGCCACGCAGCACCGCCAGCGTGTCCTGCAGCACGTCCTCATCGGTCTGGTCGACCTTGCTCACCACGATCACGTCGGCAAACTCCACCTGCTCGCACAGCAGGTCGACCACGCCGCGGTCATCATCCGGGCCGGCCTGCTGGCCGCGCTCGGCCAGGCGCAGGGTCGATCCGAAGTCGGCAAGGAACGCGCTGCCATCGACCACCGTCACCATCGTGTCCAGCCGCGCAATGTCGCTCAGGCTGAAGCCCTGTTCGTCGCGCACGGCGAAGGTCGCTGCCACCGGCATGGGCTCGCCGATGCCGGTCGATTCGATCAGCAGGTAGTCATAGCGCCCGGCGTCGGCCAGGCGTCGCACTTCCTGCAGCAGGTCGTCGCGCAGGGTGCAGCAGATGCAGCCGTTGCTGAACTCGACCAGCGTCTCCTCGGTGCGGCGCAGCTCGGCGCCCCCGTCGCGCAGCAGCTGCGCATCGATGTTCACCTCGCTCATGTCGTTGACGATGACCGCCACGCGCAGGCCATCGCGGTTGCGCAGGATCTGGTTGAGCAGGGTGGTCTTGCCGGCGCCAAGGAAGCCGGACAGCACGGTGACCGGCAGGCGGCGGTCGGCGCGGGAAACAGGGTTCATGCGGGGCGGAGGGCTGCGGATGGAAATGTTACTATATAACATTAGACGGACACGACGCAGCGGCGGAGTTGCCGCCTGTAGAGCCGAGCCCATGCTCGGCTGCCCGCGCTATTTGCCGTAGCGGCGCAGCAACTCCACCAGCACTTCCGCCTCGGCGGCCCGTTGCTGCGGGTCCTCGGCTCCCACCACGTGTTCCTGCAGGTGCTCATGCAGCAGCTCCATCAGCAGGCTGTGGGCGGCGCCGCGCACGGCCGCCACCTGCACCAGCACGTCCGCGCAGTCGCCCGCCGCCCCCTCGGGGCGGTCCAGTGCCTGTTCCAGCGCTGCCACCTGGCCGCCGATGCGGCGCACCCTGGTCAGCAGGTGTTTCCGGTTCTTGTGTACATGTGCCATGGCCGTATCGTATACCCTATGGGGGTATCCTTTCACTCACCACTGCCCCATGCACCTGGACGCCCTCGCCGCCTCCCGCCGCCACGACCACCGGTTCGACGACGGCAATCCGCTGGCCGAACGCAATACCCGCCGCGCCATGTGGCTCACCGTCAGCATGATGTTCATCGAGATCTCCGGTGGCTGGTGGTTCAACTCCATGGCCGTGCTGGCCGATGGCTGGCACATGAGCTCGCACGCCCTGGCGCTCGGCCTCTCGGTATTCGCCTACCGCTGCGCTCGGCGCTATGCGCACGACCCGCGCTTTGCCTTCGGCACCTGGAAGATCGAGATCCTGGCCGGCTACACCAGTGCCATCGCCCTGCTCGGCGTGGCCGCCCTGATGGCCGTGCAGTCGCTGCAGCGCCTGTGGGTACCGGCGCCCATCCACTACGACGAGGCCATCCTCATCGCCGTGGTCGGCCTGGGCGTGAACCTGCTGTGCGCCTGGTGGCTGCACGACAGCCCGGGCCACGCCCACCCTCATCACGGGCACGGGCACGGCCATGCGCATGGCCACGACCATGACCACGATCATTCCCATGGGCATGCCCACGGCCACGCGCACGGCCACGACCTCAACCTGCGCTCGGCCTACATGCACGTGCTGGCCGACGCCGCGACCTCGGTGCTGGCCATCGTCGCCCTGCTGGGCGGCAAGCTGTGGGGCGCCGCCTGGCTGGACCCGGTAATGGGCCTGGTCGGTGCGGTGCTGGTGACGGTCTGGGCGGTCGGCCTGCTGCGCGACAGCGGTCGCGTGCTGCTCGATGCGCAGATGGATGCGCCAGTGGTGGCTGAAGTGCGCGAAGTGATCGAACAGGGCCCGTGGCCCGCGCGCCTGGCCGATCTGCACGTATGGCAGGTGGGGCGCGGCAAGTACGCGGTGGCTGCCAGCGTGGTTACCAGCGATGCCGACCTGGATGCCGACCAGCTGCGCAAGGCGCTGGCAGTGCACGAGGAACTGGTGCACGTGACGCTGGAGATCCATCGCACGGCGTGAGGGTGCGGGTCTGCTCTTCCGTAGAGCCGAGCCATGCTCGGCTGCTCCTGATTTCCTGTAGAGCCGAGCCCATGCTCGGTTGCTCCTGCTTTCCTGTAGAGCCGAGCCCATGCTCGGCTGCTCCTGATTTCCTGTAGAGCCGAGCCCATGCTCGGCTGCTTCTGATTTCCTGTAGAGCCGAGCCCATGCTCGGCTGCTCCTGATTTCCTGTAGAGCCGAGCCCATGCTCGGCTGCTCCTGATTTCCTGTAGAGCCGAGCCATGCTCGGCTGCTCCTGATTTCCTGTAGAGCCGAGCCCATGCTCGGCTGCTTCTGCCCAAAGCAGTCGAGCATGGCTCGACTCTACAAAAGCAGAGGCAGCCGAGTATGGCTCGACTCTACAAAAGCAGAGGCAGCCGAGCATGGGCTCGGCTCTACAACAGCGGTCGCCTAGAGCTTGAACAGCATCTGCAGCAGATAAAGCTTCAACGGCAGTGCGCTCAACACCGCGCCGCCGATGCCCAGCCACGCATGGCGCTCATCCCGCGCCCGCGCCGCCACGGCCAATCCCAGGCCCACGACGGCGGCCGCCAGGCAGCCTATTCCCACGCCAAGCCCGCGCCCATCGCCAATCAGCGTGATCCACCCATGGACGCCATACCCCACCGGCAACCCCAGCCAGCTTGCGCCACCGCACAACGGTGCTCTGCTCTGTGACATGTCCGCTCCGGTCTGCCTGCTGGCCATGTTGACACTGGCCATGCGCTGGCCATGTCTACACTGCAAGCATCACCCCGCCGGAACACCACCATGGTCCTGCTGCGCCCGGTCCCGGCCGTCGTGCTGATTGCTGCAAGCGTACTGCTGGCCGCCTGCTCCGGCGGCACCCAGCTGCCGTTCTCCTCCGATCCCCTGCAGGGCTGTTTCACCACCAGCACGCGCAAGCCCGCCGAGTTCCGCATCGACAAAGAAGGCAGCCAGTACTTCGTCTCCTTCGAGCGCAACGGCCATTGGCAGCGCGAGCCCAACGCCCTCAACCGGGCCAGTCGCAGCGACATCGCCCGCTACTTCCGCGACGATGCCGAGCAGATCGACAGCGCGCTCCTCGGCCGCTCGGGCGGCTTCGGCCTGTTCCACACCAAGCGCGGCGCCTCGCTGAAGATCAAGGCGAGTGACAGCGACTACATGGCCCTGCTGCTGATCGGCGCCGGGCCGGTGTATGCGGTGAAGTGCGACTGATCTGCAACTTTCCTTATGGCGTAGCGCCGCAGCACATCAGAGGCTGGCCGCTTTGGAGGCCTCGCCGTGCTCTTGTCGCTGCTGCTCACCGTGGTTCCGGTCACCACCACCGGTGCCTATGACGAGGTACACCAGGCCGACGATGGCCGCACCCTGGTACTGCGCACCATCGATTGGGACACCGACGATGGGGAGCGCGCCCGGGTCACGGTGCACTGGCAGCTGCTGGACGACGGCAGCATGCTGTATGAATACGCGCGGCAACCGCCAGCGACGCAGGCCGTGCATCGCCGCGCCTGCGCACTGCGGGTCGCCGAGCCCTCCAGCGGCGTCAGCTTCCTGGCCGACGAGGGCACCACCCACGGCTTTGCCTGCACTAGCACCCCGTAGCGCAGGCTGCCCCCTGCAGGGCTCACGGCCGGTCGGGTACCATGCCCTCCCCCGCCCAGCCCCGGTTCCTGCCGTGCCCCATTACACCGGCCCCCTGCTAACCCGCGACAGCGCCGACACCCTGCGCCGCGCGCACGACAAGGGCGCTGCCGACTGGCAGGGCTCGCTCGACCTGGGCCGCAGCGAAGAGACGGTCGGTCTGGACGCCGAAGGCTTCCGCTTCCGCGGCCAGCACTACCCGTGGCCGGGCAAGCTGAAGGACCGCACGCTGTACTACTGGGACGGCGAGGACTTCGCCTCTATCTCGCGCTTCAGCGGCTCGCTCATCAAGCTGGTGCCCACAGAATGGGGCGCGCCCACCTTCGAGATCGACGGCATCAAGATGCTGCCGACCTCCAAGCTGTCGCCCTTCGACGACGCGCGCCGCAAGGTCGAGCTGGTTGCCCCGGCCGGCAAGTCCATCCTCGATACCTGCGGTGGCCTCGGCTACTTCGCCGCCTGCGCGCTGGACGCCGGCGTCGGCCAGATCCGTTCCTTTGAAAAGAACGCCGACGTGATGTGGCTGCGTACGCTCAATCCGTGGTCGCCCGATCCTGACTCCGCTGCCGCCGGTGGCCGCCTGCACTTCGGCCAGGGCGATGTCTCGCAGCAGATCGAACAGGTGGCCAGCAACAGCGTCGATGCCATCCTGCACGACCCGCCGCGCTTCGGTATTGCAGGCGAACTGTATTCGCAGGCGTTCTACGATCACCTGGCCCGCGTCATCCGCAAGGGCGGCCGCCTGTTCCACTACACCGGTGCGCCGAACAAGCTGACCAGCGGCCGCGACGTGCCGCGCGAAGTAGCCAAGCGCCTGGAAAAGGCCGGCTTCAAGGCCGAACTGGCGCTGGACGGCGTGCTGGCCGTCAGGCGCTGATCCTTACCCGCTGGCCATCATTCGTAATCGACCTTGGCCAGCGTCTTCACCCACTGCGGCACTACCGGCTCCGTACCGTAGTAGTCCTTCGGCTTCTTTTCGGCCATCGCCCAGCGATGCAGCCAGCTGGGGCCATACCGTCCGTCATAGCCCTCGGTACCACGCGCATACGCCGGGTCGCGCACGGCCTCCTCCAGCGAAACGAAGCGGTAACCCCGGCGCCTGGTGGCAGCCACCAGCTCGGCGAAGGTTGCCGCGTTCAGTTCGTTGGCATGCATCAGCCACACCTGCGGCAGCGCGTAGCCCAGCAGCGCCTGCGACTGCTGTTCGTAGTAGTCCAGCTTGTTCAGCATGTACGGCACGTAGCCCTTGCGCAGGCGCGCCAGCGTCGCCTCGCGCGCGGTTGAATCCGGCTGCTCGTTCATTACGTTGGCATAGGCAAAGGCCCACACCCACTCGCCGTTGTCGACGGTCACCGGCGCAATGCGGTAGCCGTGCTCGGTGAAGAACGCATCCATCACTGCGCGATCGTGCGGCGTACGGCCGGCGCGCAGGTAAGGGTGCCGCATCCACTGCGGCGCTTGGCCACGCTCGGCCAGCAGCGGCTTCAGTACCTCCTCGCCGCGCAGGAAATCCTGCTGGAAGGCGGCCACGCCCTTGGCGTTCAGATCCATGTGCGACCACGTGTGGTTGCCCAGCTCATAGCCGGCATCGCGCCAGTCACGCAGCATCTGCACCCGCGCCGGCTGCACCACGCCGTCCACCTCCAATTTGTTGCCGTTGACGAAGCCGACCACCGGCACACCGGCCTGATGCAGCTGCGCCATCAGCGCCTCGTGCCGCGCCTGCAGGTCAGCCGGCACGATCTCGTCCAGGCGCGCCCACGGCAGGTCATCGATGGTTACCGCAATACGGCGGTCCACTTCACCCGCCTGCGCTACCAGCGAGAGCAGCAGCAGGGGCAAGGCACGCAGCAACAAACGCATCGGCAGATCCTTGTTCCGGCAGGAACGGCCACTCTACCTGCGCACGGCCCGATGCAGCCAGTCGCCTCGACCGGCGCCGCCTCAACCCGCGATGTAGCGCGGCGGCACGTGCGCGGTCAGCCACACGCCGTTGGCCGACTGGTAGAAGACATGGCCATCGGCATGCATGCGACCCGCATCCACGCTGAGCATCACCGGCGTGCCGCGGCGCGAGCCCACCTGGAAGGCGGTGGCGCGGTCCGGTGACAAGTGCACATGCTGGCGCTCACCCGGGCGCAGGCCCCCGCTGGCAATCGCTTCGAGGAAACGCGGCACGGTGCCGTGGTACAGCCACGGCGGCGGCTCCAGCGCCGTCAAGCCGAGGTCCACATCAATGGAATGGCCCTGGCTGGCGCGGATACGCTGGCCATCATCGCTGATCGCAAAGCGCTGCTTGTCGTTGTCCTGCACCAGCTGCTGCAGGGCCTCGCGGTCCAGCCGCACGCCATGGGCGGGCAACCGCGCCAGCAGGTCATCGATGTCGGCCCATCCCTGCGCATCCAGCGGCAGGCCGATCTTCTGCGGTTCATGCCGCAGTACCAGGCTCAGGAACTTGCTGGCCCGTACGAATGAAATGTCCTTTTCCATCGGCATAGCGT
Source organism: Stenotrophomonas sp. STEN054 (assembly GCF_056854535.1). Taxonomy (NCBI): domain Bacteria; kingdom Pseudomonadati; phylum Pseudomonadota; class Gammaproteobacteria; order Lysobacterales; family Lysobacteraceae; genus Stenotrophomonas; species Stenotrophomonas sp. STEN054. The sequence goes on from NZ_JBXFWG010000040.1 coordinate 18,314, forward strand.
GACGCACGCGAACCGCTTTCGCCAGCGCCCATGCACGCGCTTACTCCGGCGCAGGCATCGGCAGCGCGCGCCACAGCCACACGCCGATCACCGTCGCGGCCAGCAGCACACCGCACAGCACGATGGCCAGTGCATCCGGCGCCTGCGGTACCAGCAGGCCGGCATTGGACAGCAGCTGCGGCAGCGTGCGGTGCGCGGACAGCATCGCCGTCGCCTCCCGCGCCGTTGGCTCGGCCATGCACACCGTCGGCAGCGCGCTGACCAGCCCCGCCCATACCTGCTCATAAAGGCGCAGCAGCAGCACGGCCAGTGCACTGGCCAGCAGATGCAGGCCCAGCAGCCCCCGGACACTGCGCCGATGCAGGCCCCGCACCTGCTGCAGCCAATGCAGGCTTACAACCACCGTACCCAGCAGCGAGCACAGCAGCGCACTCACCACCACCCAGCACACCGGCTGCCAGTCATCCAGCGCACCGGCGCGGGCCAGCAGATGCTCGGCCGCCTGCATGCGCGCCATCGGGTCGCCGCCACCGCAGGACAGCAGCAGCGGCAGCTCGATGGGCTCCAGCAGCAGATCCAGGCGGTGGTGGAAGTAGCCCACCGCCAGCGCCACCGATGCCAGCGCCAAGCCGTGCAGCAGGAACAGCATCATTCCCGCGCCAAAGAAGCGTCTGAGGCGGGCGGTCGTACGCGTCATGCAGTGCATCCCGACAAAGGTTGCGCATCCTAGCGATGCCACGCCGCGCTGTCGGCAGGCAGATGCGACAGCGCCCGATGGATGCGCGATCATGGGCGGCCCATCGGAACGCGCACAGGAGTGCCGCCAGTGCTGGAGCTGTACCTGTTCGTGCGTCTTGCCCTGCCACTGCTGGTGGCTGCAGGCGTGGGCTGGCTGGTCGCCCGCGTCATCAACACGCGTCTTTCGCGTCTACCGCCGCGCGAAGTGCCGCTGCCCCAACACAGCCTGCTGCCCAGCCCTGCGGCGCAGCGCCGCTACCGGCGCCTGCGCAAGCGCCGCCCCAACCTGCGCAGCATCACGCTGCAGCCGAAGATTCCGCGCAGCTGGATCGCTGTTGCGGCCGTAGCAATTGTCGGCAGCGTGGCCGTCAGCACACTGCTGATGCCCGACGGCGCGCGTTTTCAGGTGATGGTGGAAAGCCTGCGCGGCTACCCGGCCACCGTCATCGACGTGCAGGTAGCAGCCACCCAGCAGACTGCGCTGCTGCAGGCGTGGGCGCCGGTGCTGCAGCAGACCGCACGGCCAATCGTCATGCGCTACCGGGTGGTGCGCACGGCGGGCATGGCCGAGGCACGTGACGTCCTACCGGTGCAGGTGCGTCGGCGCGGGCCATTGCTGCAGATCGCCACCGCCCAGCCAGTGGATGCCGACTCATTGCGCCAGGCCCTGCAGGACTGCGTGGCGTTGCCACCCGGGGCGATCCACCTGCAGCAACGCAACGTGGCGCCTTCGCGCGAAGCCGATTGGCGACCATTCGCGCCGGCGCGCGCGGCTGAGTAAAGGCTCAGCCGCGCGGCAGTTTCGCCGCCCACATGTTGTCGACCAGGTTCGGGTAACGCCGCCCGTTTTCATCCGCGCGCTGCCGCGCGGCGGCCTTCTGCGCATCCGAAAGGGGCTGCCTCTTCTGTCCCTTCGGGTTGGGTTTCTTCCATGGGGGCGTGCGGGCGGTGGCCATGCGGTCGGTCTACTCGGGGCGTTACTTCTTCAGGAAGTTCAGCAGCGCCAGGTTGAAGTCGTCGGCGTGGCTGGTATTGCAGCCATGCGGCGCATCTTTCAGCACGACCAGCTCACTGCCGTTGATCGCTTCATGCGTCCGCTTGCCGGAGCCCTCGAACGGTACCGTGGCGTCGCTGTCGCCATGCAGCACCAGGGTCGGAACGCTGACATTCTTGAGGTCATCACGGAAATCCGTCGTGGCGAAGGCCTTCATGCAGCCCAGCGCCGCTGTCTGATCTGACTGGTGGCACAAGGCGATGGCCGCCTGGCGCTCATCCTCGGTCACCTTCAACTTGCCATTGGCACTGAAGAAATCACGCGTGAAACTGTCAAAGAATGCTTCGCGATCCTTTGCCAGGCCACCGCTCATCTCGTCGGCCTTGTCCTGTGTCAGCGGGCCTTCGGGGTTGTCGTCGCTCTTCAACAGATACGGCGGCACGGCCGAGGCGAACACCACGCTGTGCAGCCTCTCCTGCCCATGATTGCTGATGTAGCGGGCCACTTCGCCACCGCCCATCGAAAAGCCGACCAGGGTGACGTCCTTCAGATCGCGCTCTTCGATCACCGCCGCCAGATCAGCGGCCAGGGTGTCGTACTCGTAGCCGTCGGCGGGCTTGTCGGAGCGGCCGAACCCGCGTCGGTCGTAACTGATCACGCGGTAGCCGGCATCACGCAGGATCGGCACCTGGGCCTTCCAGGCTTCGGCCGACAGCGGCCAACCGTGAATGAGAACGACCGGGCGACCGGTGCCACCGGTATCGTCAACGTGCAGGCGGACGGAGGGGGCGGTCATGGCAGCTCCTGTGGGGAAGGGGGCTCCTATTCTTGGCGGGCCCACCGATAGCCGGTGTGAGGGAATGGGTCCCGACCGTGACATCGTGTGCACAGACGGCGCGCAGAGCTGCCTCCGGTAGGTGCCAAACCTGGTTGGCATGGCGCGCCAGCGCCCTTTTCGTGCCAACCAGCGTTGGCAGCTACCCGGAGCGGCGCACCCCGGTCAGCATCCAGCAGCCATAGCGGCGCGCAAAGGTGTACTGCTCTGCCTGCGCGTCATCGCCCAGGCGCACCTGCTGGCCCCCATCGGCCAGCGGCATGATGGACGGGGTCGCCCGCAGCGTGGTCGCCCGCAGGCGCCTGAAGCGGCGAGGGCCCGCCTCCCGGCTCAGTTCGGTGACGGCTTCGCCTTCGCCACTGGCGCCGTATGCCGGCGCCTCGTATTCCAGCGGATCGCTGGTGTAACGCACGCGCACGCGGTCATCGGCCAGATCAGTGAAATAGCGCAGGAACTGGGCGAAATCCTGCGAAGGACAACTCGGATCGGCATCGCCCACCGGCACACGTTGCGCCGCGTCCTGCGCCGCCACGCCCTGGCTGCAGGCCATCAGCACCGCCGCCAGCCAAGGCGCCAGCGTCCTGCTCTTCTGTTTCATCCCCATTGCCCCAATCCGCCTTCGTCCATTCATGGTCATCACGGACGCCATCCCCTGCATCCCCCGCCCTGCAGGCTAGCAACAAAGGCATTTCCGGCGCAGCCGCCGCCCGTTCTACACTTGGGGTCCCCACCCGCGGCCGCACGGAGCACAGCGATGACCCCTGACCATCCCGACTACAGCCTCCACCAGCAGATCCGCCAGGGTGTGGCGGCGCTGGACGAGAAGCACGGCCGTGCCTTCGACGCGACCAGCGAGAACATGACCGCCAGCCTCACTGTGAAGGCGCGCGAACAGGGCCTGGAACGGGCCGACCACGTGGTTGTCAGCAACGCCACCGCGCAGCATCCGGCCGGCCACAACATCTTCGTGGTGCAGGGCGACCCGGCCAACCCGGCCCACCTGCGCGCCATGCTGCCCACCGCCGAAGCTGCACAGACCCCGGCCGAACAGTCGCTGCAGAAGCTGGGCATCGCCCCGCAGCAGCCGGCCATGGGCCTGCAGCCGGAACAGCAGCAGAACCCAGCGCACCGCCTGGGCTGATCGCCCCCGTGTAGAGCCGAGCCCACGCTCGGCTCACGCTGTCAGCAAACGCTTGCGCCTACACCATGCGCGGCCCGGACTGCTCCTGCACCTGGCGGTGCTGCTGCTCGTCCTGGGTACGCACCTGCGCCGCCTGCGTCAGCTGCTCGGCGCGTTCGAACGAAGCATCCGCCGGCGTCTGCGCCGCCACCGCGGTGGCCATGCTGGCACGCAGGTGCGCGGGGTCGTTGCGCTCGCCCTGCACGATGAAGATGTTCTGCGCCGCATCGGCCTGCGCGGTGCGTTCACTCAGCAGCACATGGTCGACCCGGGTGATGTCATTGGCCTTGGCCAGCGCGTAGAGGCTGGCGCTGACGTTTTCGCTGGTGGCATCAGGCGTGCGGCCTGCCTCTGCATCCAGCCGGGCCACGCCCTGGTTGATCTGTGAGAGGAGCGGGTCGTTGCTGTGGCGGGCGAGATGTTCGCCGTTGCGCTCTCCCACGCCCTCGGCGTCGCTCAAAATGTGTTGCTGAAAACCACGCTTCGGCATGTCGTTGATTTTCTTTTTATTGAGCTCGCTGTCCGGGAAGGGCGGATCAATGCTGTCCACGCCATGGATGTTACGCAGCGGACGGTAGCCATCCTTTCCTTCGCCCAAGCCATTCAAGGGAATGCGGACATCGGGAAACATCTGACCAATACCGCCGCCCAGCATGTTCACATCGATGCTCCTTTTCCGCTCGATGCCCGCGTGATTCAGCGCTGCCCAAGTGAAGTCCACGCAGTTGTTGCGGACGTCCTTGTACTGCAGATCAAAGCCGAGTTTGTCAGGGTGCGCGCCAAATTCTTCAAGCTTTCTGTACTGCTCCTCGCTGATTTCGAGCGTGCGGCTGTAACGAGGGTCTTTATAGACGATCACGTCATCCTTCATGACCATGCCTTGGCCGTTCATGCTTCCATGCTCGACAGGAGCGAATCCGAAACTCCGGAATTCACCCTTCGGCCCATGCAGGACGTAGAACATATGCCCCGGAGCGGAGGTCTGAAGAACGCCATCGATGACTTCCTGGCGGCCGGTTCTCTTGTCAATCAGCGGGGTGCCCGGAGCGGCGATGACGATCTCAACGGTATAGCGCGGCTTTTCCATAATAGGTCTACTCCAGTTCCTGCCAGAGATGAATATTGATCACTTTCCAGCGGGTCGGGCCGCATGAACCCGCAAGCGGGCAGAGTAATCCCGCAATGTCTCAGTCACCTGGACTGTCCGAACGTCAAGGCGGTAGCGACTGTCCTTCTCAATAGGTAGCGCAACCACATTCCATTGATGCTGGCCTCCGCTGCCCCAATTCAGCGATGCATAGCGCCAAGCGCTGGCCGTATGCCAGTCCGGCATCGGGGCCCCTGCATTGCGGGCCATTGCCTGGTAGCTATCGTAGGTCGCCACATTTTCCCAGGTAGCTGCCACCCGGCGCTGCAGCGTGACTTCAAAAGGAACATGAACGCTATCCATGTCCGCCTCACTTTGAAGCTGCGATCCATTTCGCTGTACCTCAAGCTCCAGCGCATAGGTTCGCCCCGGGTGGAAGTTGCGGGCACTCGTCTCGAACTCGAATCGCACCGTTTGGCCGGATGCGGCAATGTCGATGGGTTTGACCAGATCCAGCGGCTCCGGCGCATCCGGCAGACGCTCGCGGCAGGCGCCCAGGCCACCGAGCAGCATGATGAACAGGCCGGCGCGCAGCCAGCGGTGATTACCCGACATTGTGATGACCCTTGGGCTCCCTGCCATGAGCTTTAACCGTAGCGGTCGGTCGGCCATGCCGCAACCGCAAAAGAAAAAGGCAGGGTCTGCACCCTGCCTTTCCACGTGAGAAGCCGCCGGGCATGGCCCAGCGCTACCGGTCACATCACAGCTGGATGCGCGCCACGCTCTCTTCCGAGCCCTTGGCATCGTTCTCGCCGTTCTTGATGCTCACGTACAGCACGTTGTTCTTCGCATCCAGGGCCAGGCTGTTCGGGTGGGTCGGCACCGCATAGGTGGCCACCTTCTTGTAGCTGGCGCTGTCATACGCGGTCACCGTGCCGCCTTCGCGGTTGGTCACGTACAGGCGCTTGCGCGGTGCATCCAGCAGGATGCCCAGCGGGCCGGCATCGGTGGGGATGCTCGCCAGTTCCTTGCCGGTGCTGCGGTCAAGCACAAGCACGCGCTGGCCCGGGTGCTTGCTGACGAAGCCCTCGCTGCTCTTGGTCACGTAGTTGCGGATCATCTCCGAGCCCTGGTCGGTCACGAACAGGCGCTTGCCGTCCGGGTCCAGCGCGATGTTCATCGGCTGCTCGGCGGCGATCTTGTGCTGGGCCACCACCTTCTTCGAATCGGTGCCCACCACCACCAGGTCGGCCAGCAGGTTGCTGGTGTAGACGCGCTTGTTGGCCGCGTCCAGCGCCAGGCCCGGCGCCTTGGCCTTGCCCAGGCCCGGGATGGTGTCGATCAGCTTCAGCGTGGTGGTATCCACCACGAACAGCACGCTGCCTTCGCCGGAATGGCCGGTGACGTACAGGCGGTTGGCGGCGCTGTCGACCAACAGCTCGCGCAGGTCATGGGTGTAGCCGGCCTTGCCGTCCTTGCCCACCTTCTTTTCCATCAGCTGCACGGTGCCGATGGCCTTGTTGTTGGCGGTGTCGACCACGGTCACCGAGGTGTCCACGGTGTTGCCCACGTACAGGCGGTTGTGCGCGTCATCCAGCACCACGCCGAAGCCCTTGCGCTCCAGCGGAATGCGGGCCTGCACGGCCAGCGTGGCCGGGTCCAGGCGCAGCACCTGGGCCGGGCCGGCGTTGTCGCCGAAGCCACCGGACGAGGCCACGAACACGGCGTGCTGTGTGGGGCTGTAGGCCAGCTCGTACAGGCCTTGGGCAATCGCCTGGCGCTGCACCGAGGTGCTGGCCGCGGTTGCAGCGGCCGCGTTATCGGCAAACGCCGCCGGGGCGCCGACGCTGAGCGAGATGGCAACGGCCAGTGCGGCCGAGCGGAAAACGGAAAGACGGGTCATGCGAGCATCCTTGAAAGGGCACGGGAGGGTGTCCTGGCTCGCTGGGCCGTTCGGCGACGGCCCGCCCCCGCACCTGTCTGCGCGGGGTGGGCTGGCTGGGTAGCGGGGCAATGGTAGCAGCTGGGGGCCGTGGCGTGCGCCCAAACCCTGCGTGGCAGATGCCCGGCCTCACTGCTCCTTCAACCGCAGCGAATCGGCCACATCGGTCTGCGCCGCCACCTCGGTGGGGATGCTGGCACGGCGATGCGCGGGGTCGTCACGGTCGCCCTGCACGATGAAGATGCTCTCGGCCGCATGCGCATCGCGGGTCGATCGGCTCAACAGCACGTGGTCCACGCGCGAAAGATTGTTCTGTTTGGCCAGTACCAGCAGGCTGGCGCTGATGCGCTGGCTGCTGTCATCAAACGTGCGGCCATGCGCGGCATCCAGCTCGGCCACCTTCTGGATCAGCTGTGCGAACAACCGGTGGTCGGGATGCGAGGGATCCAGCAGCGTGCCGGCCACTTCCATCGGGCTCGGCGGCGGCTCGCCTTCCGCACGGTCGCCCTGGCGATGATGCTCGGCCTCGCGTTCGGGCATCGGGTGATGGCTTTCGGCATTCAGATCGCTGTCCGGGAACGGTGCAGCAATGCACTGGATTTCCGGCAGGTTGAACAGCACCGCGAACTCACCCAGATCACTGCCACCATCCAGCGGCGCCGGCAGCCGGTGCAGGCCCGCGTAGTTCAGCGCGGCCCAGACGAAATCGCTGCAGCGGTTGATGGTGGCCGGGCGGTCGACATCGAATCCGAACTCGGCCGGTTCCTCCGCAAAATCGCGCAGGCAGCCGTAATGCTCGGCGGTGATTTCCAGCGTGCGGCTGTAATACGGGTCCACGTGCTCGTCGGCATCATCGTGGCGGACCTGGGCGTACTGCACGCCCTTCGCGGTTTCACCGGGCGGCAGCCGCGGCGGCGCGAAGCCGTAGCTGTGGGTGTCCTCGCCCTCGGCAACCTGCAGATACATCTGCCCGCGCGGGGAAATGCCCCCGCTGTTCAGCGGAGTGCCCGGCGCAGCCAGGAAAACGGTCACCGTGTAGCGTGTTGCCTGCTCCATGCGTGCTCAGCCTTGTTGGGTACTGCGGTTCTGGCGGGATGATGGCATAGGTGGGTTGAGGGGCAGGTGGAGAGACACGGCGTCGGTAGCGGCGGCATGCTGAATGTGTGAACCCGCGAACACTGAGGCACGAGAAGCGGACAGGCAGCGTGACCGGCTTCGTGGAACACGCCACAGAACCTGTTCTATAGTCCTTCGCACACCGAAAGGAACGGCCGCATGAACCTGCCACCGCCGGGCCGCTGGTTGGCCCTGGCCATCGCCTTGGCCAGCAGCACGGCCTGCAGCAAGGCCCCCTCCAAGGAACCGGAGCACCGGCAGACCCCCATGACCGACACCGCACAGTCCCACACCGTGGATGGCTACACCTACACCACCGCCCCGGTGGAAGCCATGCTTGGCCCGCACCGCTACGCCTTCCCCGCCAACCTGTATGACGACCAGATGGGTCCGGCAGTGGGCGTCGGCGTCGGCCTCACCCTGATGTGGCCCGACCTGCAGGCGGCACCGCCGGGCACGCGCGCCTCGCGCAGCATGTCCGACCACCACCGCGCCATCAGCTTGTCGCTGGATTACATCGACGCCCTGCCCATCGCCGAGCTGCTGCCGCGCAAGACCAGCACCGAAGCGACCACCGAGGAGGGCTCGATCAACCGTGATGACCCGCGCCGCCGGCTGGACCTGCGTATCGCCGGCACGCCGCACTTCGGGCTGACCCCGTACGCCATCGACGAAACCCGCATGGCGCAGTTTTCCGAGGCCTATGCCGCGCAGCGCGGCGCGCTGCCGGTGCGCTCGCCCGAGACCGACCAGGAGTGGTACATCGCCCGCGACGCACAGGGCGCGCTGGCCACCTTCATTACCTGCAACCCGCCGCTGGATGGGCACGAGGGGCTGGCCGTGCAGGGCACCACGCTGGTGGATGACCCCGATGTGCCGGTCGCCACCTGCACGCATGCCTTCACCGAACCGCAGGATGGATTGTCGGTGCGCGCGATCTACCCGCGCGTGCTGCTCAAGGACTGGAAGGCCATGGAGGACGCCATGCGCGCCGTGCTGGCCCGCTACAAGCTGCGGTAACCGACCACGGTTCAGGAGGAACGACACACTGGCTGCATCGTGTACTCCACCTCCTTTCTGCTCGGCTTGAGAACCACAATGACCCCATGGCATCACGCGCTGCTCCTGATGCTTGCCTCGGGCACGCAGGCTTCCGCAGCCTTTGCAGAGCCGCAGGTATCGGTGGACACCGTCATCCAAGCCAGCGACACCTCTGGCAACGCGGCGCAGCAGCTTCCCGCTACGGTCCATGCGCCAGCGCCGCGCACGCCGCCTGACAGCGTGTGGGGCAAACCTGTAGAGGTCGTGGTAGTCGCCGACGTAGCGAGCACCGGGCACATTGCGGCCGTAAGTGTCGTCACCTCCAGCCGGCAGCGGGAAATCGACCCGGCAACGCTTGAAGCGGTGAGGCAATGGCAGTTCGAGCCCACGCGTGTTGATTGTGAGGCGTTACCGGTCCGCGTTCGCATGCGGGTCGTGTTCGATCGGCGCTAGAGCTGTTTCCTTACCGCCCCTGACATCCCCATCACCCGCTTTCACACTGTTGGAATCGCGGCCTACGCAGGATCAATAGCTCCTCCCAAACGCCAGTGCCGGCCTCCCAGGTCGCGCTGCCCGATCCCGATGCAGCAACTCGCCAATGATTTCTGGAACCTGCGCGGCACCTTCAAGGTGGCCGGCCTGCTCGACGTAGGCACGCAGCTCTCCGTCGTGCGCCGCGGCAATGGCCGCTTCCTGGTCCTGGACAGCTACACCCCCACCGAAGCCCAGCGCCAGGCCCTGCTGGGCCTGACCGCCGGCGGCGCGCTGGTCGATGCCATCATCAATGTGCATCCGTTCCATACCCTGCACTGCGAGCCCCTGCACCGGCTGCTGCCTGCCGCCCGCCTGATCGGCACGCGTCGTCATCTGCAACAGGCACCGCACCTGCCGTGGGACCCACACGTGATCGAAGACGTGGAGACCCAGGCCGACTTCGCCGATGACCTGGATTTCACCGTTCCCGCCGGCCTGGAGCTGGTACCAGCCGACGACAACGTGCATGCCAGCTCAGTGCTGGTCCGTCACCGCCGCAGCGGGATTGTCCATGTTGACGACACCCTCAGCGTGCTGGCCGCACCGGGCGCCCTTGGCAAGTGGTTGCCGCAGTCCGGCTTGAAGTTCCACCCCACGCTGTCGCGTGCGCTGCAGCCCCGGGCCGGCGCCGCAGACGCGTTCGAGCGCTGGGCGCTCGCACTGGCCGAGCGCTGGGCCGGCACCCCCTTTGTATGCGCCGCCCATTCGGCCGTGCGCGAACTGCCGGCCGATGGCTGGCGCGATGAAGTGCTCAAGGCCCTGCACCACGTGCAGGGCAAGTTGCGCCGCCATCGTCGCCGCTACGGCTGAACCCCCCCCTCCATTCCTCCCCCAAGGCAACCTCCCCCATGAGCGACCACCCGATCAAGACCATCAACCCGCTGACCGAACAGGTGCTGCGCACCTACGCGTACATGTCCGACGCCGAGGCAGCAGACACCGTAAAGGCCTCCCACGAAGCGTTCCTGCAGTGGCGCCTGCGCAGCCTGGAAGAGCGCGCTGAAGTGATGACCGCCATCGCCCGCAAGCTGGAAGAAAAGAAGGAAGCGTTCGCCCAGCTGATGACCGACGAGGTCGGCAAGCTGATCGGTGACAGCCGCAGCGAGGTGGACCTGTGCGTGGCCATCTGCAAGTACACCGCCGAGCAGGGCCCGAAGGTGCTCGCCGATGAAGAGCGCCCCTCGGCCAACGGCATCGGCATCGTCACCCACCAGCCCATCGGCGTGGTGTACGGCATCCAGCCGTGGAACTTCCCGGCCTACCAGGCCGTGCGTTACTCCATCGCCAGCCTGATGGCCGGTAACGGCGTCCTGCTGAAGCACGCCGAAAGCTGCACCGGCAGCGGCCTGTTCCTGCGCGACCTGTACGAGGAAGCCGGGCTGCCCAAGGGCCTGTTCGGCGTGCTGCTCATCAGCCACAAGCAGTCCGATGCCATCATCGATCACGATCTGGTGCGCGCGGTGACGCTGACCGGCAGCGAAAAGGCCGGCCGCACCGTCGCCGAGAAGGCTGGCAAGGCGCTGAAGAAGACCATGCTCGAACTTGGCTCCAATGATGCCTATCTGGTGCTGGACGACGCCGACCTGGAGCTGGCAGTAAAGATCTGCGTCAAGGGCCGCCTGTTCAACAACGGCCAGACCTGCGTCAATGCCAAGCGCTTCATCGTGACCGAAAAGAACTACGACGCCTTCGTCGAGGCCTATGCCAAGCAGTTTGCAGCGATCCGCATGGGCGATCCCAACGATGCGAACACCCAGCTGGGCCCGATGGTGTCCAAGGCCCAGCGTGACACCCTGCACGAGCAGGTCAGCAAGAGCGTGGCCCAGGGCGCGCGCCTGGTGGTCGGTGGCGAGATCCCTGACCGCACCGGCGCTTTCTACCCGGCCACGGTGCTGGCCGATGTTGAACCGGGCCAGGTTGCCTACGAGGACGAGCTGTTTGGCCCCGCCGCAGCCATTATCAAGGCCAAGGACGATGATGACGCCCTGCGCATCGCCAACGACAGCCGCTACGGCCTGGGCGGCGGCATCTTCAGCCGCGATGTGAAGCGCTCCCGCGAGCTGGCGACCACCTACTTCGATACCGGAATGGTGTGCATCAACACCTTCAACGTGGCCAGCCCCGCCCTGCCCTTCGGCGGCGTAAAGGCCTCCGGCTACGGCCGCGAACATGGCCCCGAAGGCTTGAAGGAATTCGTCAACGTCAAATCCATCACCCTGCCGGCGGCCCCATGAGCACGCCCCTGCACTGTGATGTGGCGGTGATCGGCGCCGGCACGGCCGGCCTGGCAGCGGAGCGGGCCGCGCGCCGTAATGGAGCGTCCACGTTGCTGATTGATCCGCACTTCAGCGGCACCACCTGCGCCAACGTCGGTTGCATGCCCTCCAAGCTGTTGCTGGCGGCTGCCAAGCAGGCCGAGAGTGTGCGCCGTTCAGACCTGTTCGGCATCCACGTAGATGGGATGACCATTGATGACGCAGCGGTGATGCGCCGCGTGCGTGAGGAACGCGATCGTTTTGCAGCGCTTACCCGCAAGCAGATCGAAAAGCTGGACCCTGCCACGCGGCTGACCGGTCGTGCGCGGTTTGCCGGACCGACCACGCTGGAACTGGAGGACGGCCGACGCATCGAGGCACGCGCCATTGTCATTGCCACCGGGTCCGCGCCTGCCCTGCCGCCGCCGTTTGAAGCGCTGGGCGACCGCGTACTGACCAACGAGACGCTGTTCGAACTGAAGCAGCTCCCCAAGCGCGTAGCGGTGGTGGGCACCGGCTCGCTGGGGCTGGAATTTGCCCAGGCCCTGGCCCGGCTGGGCGTGCAGGTCACCTTGCTGGGCAAGGAGACGACGCTGGCCAAGGTGCGCTGCCCGCGCGTGCACGATGCACTGCTGGCCGTGCTGAAGCGCGACATGGCGGTTCACCTCGGCGTGGACGTACAGCCCGAACGGTCCGATGAGGGCGTGCACGTGCGGTGGAGCAGCAAAGACCAGGCCGATGGCAGCGTGCAGGTGGACTACGTCGTCGCCGCACTGGGCCGTCCGCCCAACCTCGACGACCTCGCTCTCGACAAGGCACAACTGGCGTTGGACAAACACGGCGTTCCCTGCCACGACCGCGAGACGATGCGCTGCGGTGACAGCGCCGTGTTCATGGCGGGCGACGCCGCCGCCGACCTGCCCCTGCTGCATGAGGCATCGAGCGATGGTGCCATTGCCGGCCGCAATGCCGCAGCGATACCAGCAAAGATCACGGTAAAGCGCCACGTGCCGCTGAGCATCACCTTTACCGATCCGCCAGTTGCGAGCATCGGCCAGTCTGAAGAAGAGGGTGCCGTAACGGGAACCTCCGATTTTGACGACCAGGGCCGGGCACGGGTGGAGGGCGTCAACGAGGGCACCCTGACCCTGTATGCGGCGGCACCGGAGGGCAAGCTGATTGGTGCAGACCTGGTGGCGCCTGCAGGCGAGCACTTGGCCCACCTGCTGGCGTGGGCGGTTGAGACGGGCTGCACCGCGAGCCGACTGCTCGAGCTTCCGTTCTACCACCCGACCATGGAGGAAGGCTTGAAGCAGGCCTTGCGCAGCATCTGCGCGGCAACACCGATTGCGCTACCGGCTGACCATGATGCGGGGGCGCCTTCTGGGGGGTGATGAGTCCAACCAGCGCGTCAACCGCGGGTTGGCTATATTTGCCCATGTCATGAGCAATGGATTGACCCCATGAACATCGCTCCATTTGGCCTGCGCTGTGCCATTGCGGCAGCGTTGGCACTCAGCGCCGCTGGGTGCATCAATTCTCCCTCGGTGGAATCGCCGAGCAGGGAGGCTGGAATGCCGGAAGATCCCAACGTGCGCCGCACGATCAAAGGACACACCTACACCACTGAACCTGTGGAGGCCACCGTCGGACCCCACCGCTTCATGTTCCCCGCCAACTACTACGACAACCAGATCGGCCCCTACTTCGATGGCAGCGTTGGCCTGACGCTGCTTTGGCCAGACCTGGGCCCCGCGTTACCAGGCACCCGCCCGGATCGTTCGATGGAAGACTTCCAGCGCTCCGTGGTCATTGGCCTACAGCATATTGATCGCACCCCGATCAGGGGCCTGCTGGAGCGTTACACCAGTACGGAGCAGACATCGACGCCGACGTCCGTGCTGCGCAACGACCCGACCGAACGGCTTGACCTGCGGATACCCCAACCAGAGCGCTTCGGCTTGGTGCCCTATGCAATCAACGACGCGTTGATGCCGGCGTTCCAGAAAGCGCTGGAGCAGGAGAACAAAATGCCCCAGCCCCGCAATCTGCGCATGGAGAAGGACTGGTACGTCGCTCGAAATGGCGAAGGCGAACTGACGACATTCATCGAATGCGAAAGTGAGGCCCACTTCCCTGACGGCCTCACCATCTCCGGCGATCGCCTACGCGACACGGAAGACAGCCGAGTAGCCGGCTGCACCCATTATTTCGTTGATATTGAAGACAGCATCGCGATCACGGCAACGTATCCGCGCGTCATACTGAAAGACTGGAAGAAGATCGAGTCTACTGTGCGAACTTCCCTGTCCCGATACAAGAAATCATGAGACTTGGGGTGGGCGATCAGTAACCACCACTAGCAGCCCGTATCTGAATCTCATGCTGCACGCGCTGGTCTTCCAGCTGCTGCTCCATCTGGTTCGCCACCGCACGCTGCTGCGCTTCGCGGCTGACCACATCGAACTGTTGCGCCGATTCTTCCACCGACGTCTGAGCAGCAGCTTCCGTAGGCATACTCGCGCGGTGGTGTGCCGGGTCTGCTGGCTCCCCCTGCACCAGAAACAACGCGTGCCCTGCAGGATGCTCGGCGGTGGCTTTGCTGGCCAGCACGTGGTCTACCCGCTCCAGGTCGTTGTCCTTGGCAAGCACAGTCAGGCTGGCGACCATGCGCTCGCTGGTGTGGTCGAAGTTTCGGCCATGTTTCGCATCCAGCGCGTCGATGCCCTGACGGACCTGCTGGTACAGGGCATGGTCGGGGTGGCCCGGCTGAGCGGGACCGAACACGGCGTCCGCAGGAGGCGGCGAGGCGGCCTGGGTATCCGTCCGTGGCTCAGCCCTGGTCGGAGCCTCCTCCTCGGCGACTGCAATGGATGGGACTGCATCGTCCTGCTGCGCTGTCTCCGCCGGCCGCTCAGCCACAGGCTCCGCAGTTCTGTTCTGGGCCACAGGTGTTTCGGCTATCGCCTCGTGCACAGGCGCGGCTGGTGGTATCGACTGTTCCTGTAGAGCGTGCTCGACAGCCGGCACAGGAGTCGGCTGCGGCGGGGGCTCAGCCGCCGCTTGGGGCGTGCGCGGAGGTTCAGGCTCATGGCTTTCGTGGGTTCGGGTTTCCCCGGCATTCTGTGCATGCGCGTGATGAGAAGCGTCATTCGGGGCAACGGCAATGTCAGCAGGTGGCTCATGCAGTGTTCGCGCTGCGGGCGCCGCAGGCGGTTCAGCCACTTCCCGCGCACGCTCCTGCGCTTCGGCCTGCTGCAGCTCCGGCTCACGCGGTGGCTCGGGCTCGCGACGCAGCTCGCGCGGCCCCTCCCGCCGGGAAATTTCAGGGGTCTCGCGCTCGGCCGCAGGCGCGGGCACCGGCACAGGCGGCGCCGCTGCAGCGACGGGCTCAGACGGACCAGGCGCGCGGTGCTGGACCTGCTCGCGCTGGGCGTCTGCCAGCGCTTCGTCGGCCTCCGTCGCCACCGGGGCACCCCGTTGAATCTGCTGGGCTGCCGCCAATGCGGCCTGGCCAGCATCCACCGTGGCTGCACCTTGCCGGTTGGCCTCCTGCAATGCCTGCCGGTATGCCTCCTGCTCGCGCGGCGACAGTGCGGCGATGCGCAGCTCGGGCGAATCGGGCACCGGGGCCTGCTGAGCGGCACGCTCGCGCACTTCGCGCCACGCCGCCTGCAGCTCCTCGGTGGTCGTCGTCGCCACCGGATGGGCAACACCATCGGCGCCCACCTGGTAGTGGGTAATCGCGCGGGACTCGCCCGCATTGCCCTCAACCGCAGGCGCAAGCTGCTGCATTGTCGCGCCGGTGATGCCGTGCTGGGCACGCGTGCGCGCCGTGGCCAGCTCGATGGCCTCCATCCACTGCGGGGATGGCGAGATGCCAGCAGAGGCGTAGCGATGCCACACCTCGTTCCGGTTCATCTCAGCATTTGTAGGTGCGGGGCGTGCCTCGAGTGCAGCGATGGTGCGATCCAGAACCTCGATCGACGGCTGCTGAATCGTGCGCGTGGCCTCCAGTTCGAGCGCCATGTTGCCCTGCGCTACCCGCCCCTCGTGGGACCACGTTCCCGCATCGTCGCGCTGGTAGAGCACGTTGTCTGAACCAAGAATGGCGTCCGGCCGGGCGCGCGCCACCTCTACAGCATCGGGCACCAAGGGCACGAAATCGCTTGCTCGCGTGGCGGCACGATTCTCCAGGTAACTTGCTGCGATCGCCGCCTTGCCATGGGCGATGTTGTCCTCGATGCGCTGCACGGCCTGCTGATTCAGCTCTGCAGCGCGTTCGGGTGTCGCCGTCTGGGTTTCGTAGATGCCGCGATCATTCGCTCCGACCACATCGGCCTTGATCTGGCGGGTCCACTGTTGGGTCTGGGCATCGCGATGCCAGTTTGGGTTGCCGAAGCCATTTCCTTCATCGCCGCGGGCAGGAAGGTTGAAGGGATCCTGCGGTGCCGGCGCATCCTTCAACGCAAGCTCCACTGCACTTACGCTGGCCTTCGCACCCAGTTCGCGCGCCTTTTCATAGCTGGCGCCGACACTGTGCTCGGTGGCAACCCCAGGGCTGGCAGCCGAGTCCTCCATCCTGGCCTGGCGCTGCCAGTTGTTGCCGTCAAATTTCCACTGCACGCCGGCATTGTCTTTCTGGTGATACACCGCGCGGTTGTCGAGCAGGTCGGCACCCTTGTCAAAGGCCTTGCTCATGAACAACGCATCGGCCGCCACCACCGCTGCTGGCACGAAGCTGGACGTGCCAATCACGGAGGCGGTTGCCATGCCTCCGAGCCAGCCACCGCCACTGCGTGCAACCGCGTGGTTGAACTCGGACTGGGCGGCCGTGCCATTGCCCTGCTGCAGGTGCTCGGATATGCGGCGCGTGGTGAGGATGGCGTCCGCGCCGGAGGCGAGCAGGCCGCCGGAACGGACCAGTTGGCTGGCGGAGGCTTCGCCGATGAGGAGGTCCATGGTTGCGAAGCCCTGTTGGCTGTTCGGGCCACGTATGCGTGATGCCGCTTCCTCACCAAGGACCGACTCGATTACCTGAACACCACCAGGAGACATTTGCAGCCGTCCAGCGCTGTGCGCACCGGCGATAGCATCTGAGAGGCCACTCCGCTGGAGTTCAATGTTTCCACCACGAATCAAAGGCTGTCCCGACGCTTGAAAGTGCTGGAGCGTCGCGACGACCCGCTGTTCGCTGAAAGTCACCGGACTCCACTGTCTTGACAGGATAGGCGCCTGTTCGTGCAAAGCCAGCTGTCCAGCGTGCCGAGTGGCATATTCATCCGGCCTTCGATAGAACTGCTGCGTCTGCGCACGCGCTTGATCCGTGGTCTGCCCCAAGGCCGTATTCGTACGCAGGTCGCCGTTGACAAGGCCAATCTGTGAAACATCGCTCAGCCGGTGCACTTTGGCGACTATCCGATCCAATGCGTCCGGGTCACCGGCAAGCGCTGCTCGGCCATCTTTGGTCTGCTCCAATCGCGCCAGATAGTTATCCAGTCCAACTCGATAGTCGCGGATGGGACCCCCACTGTGGGGGGAGACCCCCAGAGCGTGGGCCAGCCCCTTGTCATAGGGCATGTTGATCAGATTCTGATCTGCGTCGATATTGAAGCGACCAGCATCCGACAGAGCTTTGAGCAAGCGGCTGTTGCCCAAGGTCTGGTATTCGATGGCGTGGTGTTGCTGAAAGCTTGGGACGGTCCGAGGCATCTGAAGGCTCCTTCCTTACAGCCCGTTTCAATCAAATATCAGACGCGTCTATGAAGGAGATTCCACTCTCCGCCGGATTCTCGGGCACGCCAGCAGAATGCACTGCGTCAACAAACGCTCTATCGGCGATGACAAACGTACTAAAGGGCGTAAAGAACACATGTGAGCCCGCCAAGACTTCAGGCCGAAACGCTAGACTCGCTCCACCTGCGATGGAGTAGAATTTCCCATTGACAAAACCCTCGTCAACTTCGATATCCAGTTTTGACGAAGATTCGTCTACCGCATCCAATTCGCGGATTACGTCGCAAAGGAAGTAGCGGGGGCCGAGCGAACCGTCTGGCAAATGAACCTCGCACTCAGCGAAGGCAAATGCATGCGGATCCACCTGCACCATTACTCCATGCAGACGCTCCGAAACGAGCCAATAGCCACTGAATCCGCCTTCAAGGTCCCGGGGTGCTGGCCCCTTCGAAGGATCGAAGATGATTCTTGGCGTTTCACGGAGGGCCGGGAAACCTCCGTTCTCAGGGCGCAAAATGAGCCGCGGCGGATCAATGAGCGCCTTCTCGTTGTCAAACGTGGCTCCGCGGAATGCGCGGTTACTTTCCAGATCTGTGGCGAACAGATAGTACTGTCCAACCCTGGGGCTACTAACGGTTTTCAGTTCCATTTTTATACCTTTCGATTCCAGGCACTGGCGACACCTGAAGCTAGCTTACCGCCTACTCACACCGCCACAAGGCGCTTGAGTTCACATCAATGCACTTCCAGACATTCGGGAAGAGAGGCTTTGGAACGCATCGTCTATTCAGGCAGCATTCGGAACGCAATGAGCGTCGCTCCTCGATGTAACGCCGCGACTAGAGGCCGAAACCACAGGAGCAGGCCGCTCTGCGAAAAGATCTTGGGATCGATGATCAGTTGCAGGTCAAACAGCCCGTCGTCGTCTTCATTGGCAGCCATGGCGCTCTGGGTGTGATGCATCCGTTGCGGTAAGTTCTACGCCGGTCCGCGCCTACGGACAATCAGAACCCTGTGAATTGCTTCACAGGTTTGGAGCCCCGTCCACCATGGCCGGGGCCCTCGCCCCGTGTGTCGGGATCCATGAGATAGAACTCGCCCTTCGTCGGCACCTTCTGAATGGTCATCGCTATCTCTCACTTCCACCGACGTCGTAGAACCAGAGACCGTTTGACTTCCTGGAGGAGATGATCCCCGCTCGCTCAACGGCGCTACGAAACATCCTGTCGCAGAACACACCGCCATGAAATGCCAGGCGAAAGACGTGCGCACCACACAGGACTTCCGGGCGGAATGCCAGACGCACCTCGCCGGTCAGGTCATAGAACTTCCCTGCCGCGAACTCGTCACTCACCTCAATGTTGAGCACTGAAGCTTCCTCATTCAACGCATCCAACGTACGTGTCACATCGCACAGTGAGTATCCGCCGGACACAGTTCCATCGGAGGACCCATAGTGCACGTCCACGAACGCGAACGCGCCTGAGTCAACGTCTTCCATTACCTCTCGAAGACGATCTGAAACCAACCAGTAGCCGCTCATCCCGCCTTCAAGGTCCTGAGGCGGAGAACCCTGGTCAGGATGGTAAATCAGCCGAGGCGTTTCCTTCAGCGCAGGGAATCCGCCGTTGCGGGGGCGCAGCACAGCCCGCGGCGGCGTCAGCAGGCGCACGACGTTCTCGAACATGACGCCATGACCCTTGCCTCCCCGTCGGACGTCGGGCTCCAACTGGAAGAACTCGCCCGGCCTGGGTAGACCGTCATCTGGATGTTCCATGGACAAGCACCTCATCTCTCGCCTGTTTCCTCAAAGCGACTCGCAACTGGAATGAGCTAGCCTGTGCTCCTCAAATATTCGCTGCGTCCTTGAATCTCAGGCCGCACGTTCTGCGTTCATCGCCGATACCAGCAGCTCGGAGAGCATCCCGGAACATCCGGTCACAGAAGACGAGATCGCCAGAATAGGGCGTTCGAAACACATTCGCGCCGCCAATGACGTCTTTGTTGAAAGCCAGACGGGCCCCGCCGCGAAGATCATAGAATTTCCCACCAGCATAGTCCTCGTCGACGATCACGCTGAACGTGGATGCATCTTCATCCACCGCATCCAGCTCGCGCACCACGTCGCACAGATAGTAGGCAGGCCCTTCACTTCCATCCGGCAGACGGTAGTCGCACCTCACGAATTCGAACGCGTCATGATCAATGGCAAGGAATGTATTTTTCAGCCGCTCGGATACGAGCCAGTAGCCACTCATTCCTCCTTCAAGATCCTCTGGTGGATCACCCAGCTCCTGCTTGAGGACAAGGCGAGGCCTCTCCTTCAAAGGCGGGAATCCGCCCTCCTCCGGCCGAAGAATCAGCCGGGGTGACTGCAGCAGCTCGTCTTCATTCTCGATCTCAACTCCATGGCCTCTGCCACGCCTGGTGGTATCAGGCATCAGCAGGAAGAACTCCCCTGGCACAGGGCTATTTGGCAAGGTCAACTCCACACATGCGATCTCCCTTGCAGCGCCTACACAGCCAGCACCAGATCCCCATTGATCAACGCCACCTTTGCGGTGTCCCGCAGCCTGAGTACCGCTTCCAGCGCACGGGCGGTTGCAGGTGGATCACCCCGCATGGCGCCCTGCCCGACGGGCGACAGTTCGATCATGGAAAGCTGCTCCACCATCCCCACCGTGTAGGACTCAAGCGGCTTGGCAGCGTACTGCGAACAGCCCAGTTTGGCCGCCAGCTCCCTATCGACCGGAAGATAGAGCCTGTTCTCGGGAGCGTTGATCTCGAATTCGCCCACCGCGTGGAGCTGCTGCAGCAGGCCGCTCTGCGAAAAGATCGTGGGATCGATGATCAGTTGCAGGTCAAACAGCCCGTCGTTGTCTTCATTGGCAGCCATGGCGTTCTGAATCGCCCAGGCTTTTGTAGACAGTCGTCAGCCGTTTAGTGCGTACCGCTTCTCAAACTCTACCGGGGACAGCCCGTCGTTGGAACTGTGCCGCCGTTTTGGGTTGTAG
>NZ_JBXFWG010000041.1:0-38341 GCF_056854535.1 Stenotrophomonas sp. STEN054
CCCCACCACCCCTCTTTTTTGGTCAGCCACATTATGAGCGTGGTGCATCCCCGCCCTGCCCTCCCCGCCCCCCCCCCCCCGGGCCCAATCACATGATCCGCATTTTGCGACCCGCCACGAGGGGCTGCGCCGTTGGCTGGAAACTCAGTACCGCTTGATCCCCGGCACCGTGCAGCCTTCAATCTGGGCATGCGCCGACACCGCATTCTCCTTCTCGCCCCGCGCCAGGCGCGACTGCTCGATCGTCGCCCAGTGCCGGCGGCACAGCGGGCCCGTCTTCGAACCCAGGTCCACCGCCTTGCGCGCGAAGGTTTCCGCCTCGGCCCACTGACCCTGCAGCAGCGCGATCTCCGCGCGTTCCTGCAGCACCGCCGGGTCGCCCGCCACGATCTGCAGCGCCTGGTCGAGGCTGCCGGCAGCGGCGGCCAGGTCGTTGCCCTGGCGCTGGGCCAGTGCGGTCTGGCGCAGGTCTTCCACCTGCGAATCACGCAGCGGCTGCACCGACAGTTCCTTGTCGTCCGGGCCAGCGGCGGCTTCCACGTTGGCCAGGCGCTGGGCCGGCGTGGTGGTATCCACCGGCTTGGCTGCCGGCGGCGGGCTGCTCACGCAGGCGGCCAGGGCCAGGCTCAGGCCGGTCACGGCCAGCAGCGGATACAGGGATCGAAGGGTCATCGGCATCACCGGCTGGGAGGAGGAGGGGCGGCAGTGGGCGCTGCGGCAGGTTCGGCGGCAGGCGGTTCCTGCTTGCGGTCCAGGCCGAACCAGCTGCGCCATCCACCGCCTTCGCTTTCACCGCCCTGCTCGTCCGGCAACGCAGCCGGGGTGCAGGGGGCGTAGGCCGGCGCGTAGCCGACCACGAACGGGAAGCGACGGGCGTCCGGGCAGCCTTCATCGGTACTGTTGGTGCCGGTGGCAGCCACCGACTGCCAGTCCAGGCCCTTGTTGCTGACCTTCAACGGCGCACTCGGCAGGCGCTGGAAGATGCCCGACCACACCCGCATCGCACCGGTGGCGCCGTACAAGCCAGCCTGTTCGTTCTGGTCGTTGCCCATCCAGATCACCGCCAGGTGGTCGCCGGTGTAACCGGCATACCAGCTGTCGCGGCCATCGTTGGTGGTGCCGGTCTTGCCGGCCGGCTGCAGGCGGCCCAGGCCATCGGCGTTCAGGCGCTGCGCGGTGCCGCTGGCGACCACCTGCTGCAGGCCGATGCTGATCAGGTTGGCGGCAATCGAATCGCCTTCCTGGGCCGGGGCCGGGGTCTTGTCATAGCGCTTGAGCAGCTTGCCCTGCGGATCGAGCACGCCCCGCACCGCATGCAGCGGCTGGATCTCGCCACCGGAGGCCAGGAACTGGTACAGCTGGGCCATCGCGTACGGGCTCTGGTCGGTCGAGCCGAGGATCACCGCCGGGTTCGCCTCGGCCTTGATGCCCGCCAGCACGTGGATCAGCTGGGTCACCCGCTCCGGACCGACCTGCATACCCACGCGCACGGTGGCCTGGTTGTAGGAATGGGCCAGCGCGTCGATCAGTCGCACCGTGCCGTGGCTGCGGTTGTCCGCGTTGCCCGGGCTCCAGTTGCGGCCACGGCCAAGCTGCACCGTCACCGGTGAATCATCCACCCAGCTGGCCAGCGAATAACGGTCCGGCTGGGCCAGGGCCAGCAGGTACACGAACGGCTTCAGCAGCGAACCGACCGGGCGCTGTGCCTCGATGGCACGGTTGAAGCCGACCTCGGACACTTCGCGGCTGCCGATCACCGCCACCACGTCGCCGTTGTGCACGTCGGTCATCACCATGCCCGCCTGCAGCTCGGGGCGACGCTTGCTCTCCAGCGACTTGATGGTGCGGGTGACCGCGCCTTCGGCGTAGGCCTGCGCGGACGGCGACATGCCGCTCATCACGCTCAGGCCGGCGCCCTGCAGGGCCGATTCGGGGTAGTCATGGCCAAGCTGGCGACGCACCAGGTCGACATAGGCGGGGAAGCGGTTGGCTGCCACCAAGCCCGGGCTCTTGGGCACGCCCAGCGGCGCCTTCAGCGCACGCTGGTACTCGGCATCGTCGATCAGGGTTGCTTCGTGCAGCTTGCCCAGCACGAAGTTGCGGCGGTCGGTCGCGCGCTCCGGGTTGCGCCGCGGGTCGTAGTAGGAGGGGCCCTTGACCAGCCCGATCAGCAGCGCGATGTGCTCGGTGTCCAGCGAGGAGAGGTCGCGACCGAACCAGAACTCGGCGCCGGAGGACATGCCGTGGATCGCCTGGCTGCCGCGCTGCCCCAGGTACACCTGGTTGAGGTAGGCCTCGAAAATGGTGCGCTTGTCGTAGCGCGCTTCCATGATCAGCGCGTACAGCACTTCATTGAACTTGCGGGTGAGGGTCTGTTCCTTGCCGATGCCGAGCAGGCCGCTGCGGGCCAGCTGCTGGGTCAGCGTGGACGCGCCCTGGCGGCTCTGGCCGCCGGAACGGATGGTCACCCACACCGCGCGCGCGATGCCGGACAGGTCGATGCCGTGGTGGCGGTTGAAGTCCTTGTCCTCCACCGCCTGCAGGCCGGTCACCAGCAGGTCCGGCGCTTCGTTCATGCGGATCAGGCGGCGCTCTTCCTGCTTCTGCCCGTACAGCGTGGCGATGCGCGCCGGATCCAGGCGGGCGGCCTTCAGTGCCTTGCGCGAATCGGGGTCACGCAGCGACGCGATGCTGCCGCCGGACAGCGACAGCTCCACCCGCTTGGCAGCGACGTGGCCATCGACATCGTTGTAGCCGCGGCTGGAAATGGTGAAGCGCCCGCCCTGCACCGCATAGGTGGCCGGGTCCTTGCCGTGGCCATCATCGCGGTAGGCCGAGGCCGCCAGTTCGGTCTTCAGCGTGGCCGCGTCCATGGCCTTGCCGGGTACCAGCACCAGCGGGCGCGCATAGACACGCGTCGGAATCTGCCAGCGCAGTTCGCCAAAACGCTGGGTGACCTGTTGGTTTAGGTACAGCGTATAGGGAATGAGGAAACCCAGTCCCAACGCGACTGCCGCCATGGTCCAGGTGATCAACCGGCGGCGCCACAGGGGACCGGAGTCCTGCTGGTCGTCGTCGTCGAAATCGTCGATGTCGTCGGAATCGTAGCGTCGGGGCACGGGAATGCGAGAATGTAGGGTCAGGCGAGTCTACCCCAGCCACCGTGGCTGGCGGATTCCCCCGTGTTCCCCCGCTTAAGCTGGAGTTGCAACCGGATGGCGATGTCTTTGGCCGAAATCCGCTACCTGATCAATCGCCTGACGGGCCTGGCCCGGCGCAGCCTGGCCAGCCTTCGGACCCGCGGCTGGCGGGCCACCTGGCAGCGCATCCGGGTGCACAGCCAGCGTGCCGTGCCGGCCCCGCGTGCCCCGCTGTACCTGCCGCCCGCACAGGCGTTCGCGCCGTTCAGCGTGCCTTTCAGCGAATCGCCGGTGGTGAGCATCATCATCCCGGTCTACAACCACGCCGATCACACCCTGGCCTGCCTGCGGGCGCTGGCCGCGCATCCGCCGACGGCCGCCTGCGAGATCCTGGTGGTCGACGACGGCAGCAGCGACGCCACCGTGCAGTGGATGCCGCAGATTGCCGGCGTGCGTTACGAGGTGCGTGAGCGCAACGGCGGTTTCATCGACGCCTGCAATGATGGCGTGGAGCGCGCGCGCGGCCAGTACGTGGTGCTGCTGAACAACGATACGGTGCCGCAGCCGGGCTGGCTGGACGCCCTGCTGGACACCTTCACTGCGGTGCCGGAGGCCGGCCTGGTCGGCAGCCAGCTGCTCTATCCCGATGGCCGCCTGCAGGAATCGGGCGGGGTGATCTTCGCCGACGGCAGCGGCTGGAGCTACGGTCGCTTCGAGGCCGCCGACGACCCACGCTATGCCAGCCTGCGCGACGTGGACTACTGCTCCGGTGCGGCGCTGATGCTGCCGCGAGGACTGTGGCAGCAGCTCGGCGGCTTCGATACCCGCTACAAGCCGGCCTACTACGAAGACACCGACCTGGCCTTCAGCGTGCGGGCGCTGGGCCGCCGTGTGCTGGTGCAGCCGGCGAGCCGGGTCATCCACGATGAAGGCACCAGCAACGGCACCGATACCGGCAGCGGGGTGAAAGCCTACCAGGTGCGCAACCAGGGCATCTTCGCCGCCAAATGGGCCACCGAACTGGCGCGCCACCCGGCCGTGGGCGAAGTGCCCTCGCCCGGCCTGCTGTACCGCGGCCGCCGCCAGGTGCTGATCCTGGACGAGGAAGTCCCGCGCCCCGAGCGCGATTCGGCCTCGCTGAGGCAGGTCAACCTGATCCGCCTGCTGCTGCAGGCCGGGGCCCACGTGGTGTTCGTGCCGACCCGGCGCGAGCACGGCGGCGCGGCCACCGAAGCCCTGCAGCGCATGGGCGTGGAAGTCTGGTACGCACCGTTCATCGACGGCGTGGCCGGCTGGCTGCGCAACCACAGTGCACGCTTCGACGTGGCCCTGTTGGTACGCCACCACGTGGCCAACGAATGCCTGCCCCTGCTCAAGCGCTATGCGCCGCAGGCACGCACCGTGTTCGACACGGTGGACCTGCACTATCTGCGCGAGCGCCGAGGCGCCGAAGTGGCCGGTGACGCCGGCCTGCTGCGTGCGGCCGAACGCACCCGCAGCAGCGAACTGGCGGTGATGGAGCAGTGCGACGTCACCGTGCTGGTCAGTGCCGCCGAGCGCAAACAGCTGCAGGCCGATGCACCGCGCGTACGGGTGGAACTGATCTCCAACCTGCATGAAGTGGCCGGCGCAGGCGCGCCATATGCACAGCGCCATGACCTGGTGTTTGTCGGTGGTTTCCGCCACCCGCCGAACCTGGATGCGATGGAATGGTTCATCGGCGAGGTCTTCGCCGGCATCCGCGCGCAGCTGCCGCAAGTGCGCCTGCACTGCATCGGCGCGGCCGCACCGGACAGCCTGCTGGCGCTGGCCGCCGGCCAGCCCGGAGTGGAAATGCACGGCTTCGTCGAGGACATCGTGCCATACATGGACGGTGCGCGCATCGCCATTGCCCCGCTGCGCTTCGGCGCCGGGGTGAAGGGCAAGATCAACCTGAGCATGGCCCACGGCCAGCCGGTGGTCGGCACCACGTGCGCGGTGGAAGGCATGCACCTACAGCCGGGCCAGGACGTGCTGGTGGCCGATGACGCCGCTACGTTCGCGGCCGAGGTCGTGCGCCTCTACCAGGACCCGCAGCTGTGGCAGCAGCTGTCCGATGCGGGCCTGGCCAACGTCGCCCAGCACTTCTCGCTGGATGCGGCGCGGGCCACCGTGCAGCGGGTGTTCTTCGACTAATCCAGCTGCCCGCCGGCCTGCCGCAGGCGCTGCTCGAACGCGGCCAGCTCCGACAGGTCCGGCTGCAGCTGGCGCACCTGGTCCACAGCGGCCGCAGCGAAGGCCACGTCGCCGCGGCCCAGCCGCTCGCTGCCGATGGCCAGCCAGCGCTGTGCCAGCCGCACCCGTGCCGACGGCAGGCCCGTCGCGGTCGGCGCCAGGGTCTGCCAGGCCTGCAGGCAGGCGCCCGCGGCCTGTACCCGGTTCTGCCGCAGGTTGTCATCGAAACACTGCCGGCTGGCCGGCAGCAGGCGCGCGGCAGCCGCCCTCACCCGCGCATCGCGCGGGGCCAACGCCTGTGCCTCGCGCAGCGCGTCGAACGCGCTGTGCCCGGGCGGGCTGATCCAGCGTCCTTCACGCTCGGCGCGATCGATCTGGCGCAGGTGGTCGCGCAGTTTCCGCTCGCGCTGGGCCGTGCTCACTGCCGGCTGCTGCTGCGCCTGCCGCGCCTGCTGGGCGCGCTGGATGCGTTGCGCCGCCTGCTGCAATGCCGCCTGCGATGCGCCGAGTGCAGCGGCACGCGCACGGTCGGTCTCGGCCGCTTCGAACTGGAAATCGGCGGCCTGGCGCTGGCTGCGTGCCAGCAGCGCCTGCGCCGTCTGTTCGCGGCCGCGTAGTGCATTGGGATCATCGGGCGCCACTGCCAGCACGGCGTCGAAGGCGTTGGCCGCGGCGTCCAGCGTCTGCTGCTTCAGCGCACGCTGGCCCTGCCGCAGGCGCTGGTCGACCGCGCGCGCCAGCGCTTCCTGGCTGGCCGGCAGATCGCTGTGACCGGCATCGAACTGGCGCGCACGCTGCAGCAGGGCCGCGGTCTGCGCCAGCTCGCCGCGCGCAGCCAGCGCGCGGGCGCGCTGCAGCAGGTCGCTCAGCGCATCCTCGCGCCCTTCCAGCGCCGACAGGTTGTCCGGCTGCAGGGCCAGGATGCGCTGGAACAGCGGCAGCGCACTACTGTCTCCCTCATCCAGGCGGCCGGCCGCGAACGCATTGCGCGCCTGCGCCAGCAAGGCGCCGATCCCCGCGCCCGCACTGCGCCGCGCCTGCAGCTGCCGCGCCACGGCATCGGCCTGGCCCTGCGGCACCTGCAGTTCGCGGGCCAGCGCGAGCGCCTGCGCGCCGCCGTCCAGATCATCGGCCTGCAGCCGCTCATGCGCCTGCCGCAACGCCGCCACGCCGGTGCTTGCCAGCCCCTGCCGCGCCTGCAGGCGATCGTTGTCGAGGGCCAGCGCGGCCTGGTAGCGTTCACGCGCGCCGCTGCCATCGGCTGCGGTCAGCCGCCCCGCGACCAGCGCGCGATCGCCCTC
The DNA here is from genome assembly GCF_056854535.1 of Stenotrophomonas sp. STEN054. Classification (NCBI taxonomy): domain Bacteria; kingdom Pseudomonadati; phylum Pseudomonadota; class Gammaproteobacteria; order Lysobacterales; family Lysobacteraceae; genus Stenotrophomonas; species Stenotrophomonas sp. STEN054. The sequence continues at coordinate 6,656 of NZ_JBXFWG010000041.1, forward strand.
GGCCAGCAGCTGTTCAATCTGCGGTTCGTCCCAGAACCAGTCGGCCAGCGGCTTGCGCAGCAGCACCAGCGCCACGAACACCACCATTGCCGCCAGCAGCGCCCAGCGCCAGACCCGGCGCGCGTGGCGTGCCTGCAGCCACCACCAGCGGCCCTCGCGGCGAACGCGGTCCAGCGCGGGGTGGTCGGCGCCGTGGCGGCGATGCGGGGGCTCGCGTTCCATGCGTGCAGGGTAGCCGGGGCAGCGTGAAGCTCAGCCCAGACGACGCGCCTCGCTCACGCCCGGCAGTGCATCCAGCTTCCCCAGCAGGTTCGACAACTGGCCGTAATCGCTCACCTTCAGGCGCAGCCGAAGGTGCGCGCGGCCGCTGTTGCGCACGTTGTCACTGTGGATGTCGAGCACGTACGCGTCTTCCTGTGCGATCAGGTTGGTGATGTCCTTCAGCAGCCAGCGGCGGTCGACCGCGTCGACCACCACGTCCACTTCGTAACCGTTGCCGGCCTGGCCCCATTCCACCGGCAGGATGCGCTGCGGGCTGGCGGCGGACAGCCGCGCCAGCGACGCGCAGTCTGCACGATGCACGGTGACACCGCGGCTACGGGTCAGGTAACCGACGATGGGCTCGCCGGCCACCGGCTGGCAGCAGCGCGCCAGCTGCACCAGCAGATTGCCCACGCCCTGCACGGTGAACTTGGATTTGCCCAGGTTCTCGCGGCGCGCGGTCGGCCGCGGCAGGGTCGGCGCCGACGCCGGCTGGCTGGCCGCACGCTCGGCTTCCAGCAGCGCACGGCTGACCTGGTTGGGCCCGGTATCGCCCAGCGCCACCTGGATGTACAGGTCGTCGACGCTGTCGGCATGGAATTTCTTCGCGGCCGCGGCCAGGTCCGAATGCTGCAGGCCCAGCCGCTTCAGTTCGCGCTCCAGCAGCTCGCGGCCGGCCTGCACGTTGCGCGCGCGGTCCAGCTTGTGGAACCAGCTGCGCACCTTTTCGCGCGAACGGTTGCTGGCCAGGAAGCCCAGTGCCGGCATCAGCCAGTCGCGGCGCGGGTCGGCCTCCTTGCCGGTCAGGATCTCCACCCGGTCGCCGCTGCGCAGCCGATAGGTGAGCGGCACGATGCGGCCGTTGACCTTGGCGCCACGGCAGCGGTGGCCGACCATGGTGTGCACCTGGTAAGCGAAATCGAGAGGGGTTGCGCCCTGCGGCAGGTCCAGCACCTCGTCCTTCGGGCTCAGCGCATAGACCCGGTCTTCGGTCAGCTCGGCATCGAGCGCGCCGGCCAGTTCGTTGCCCTGCCCGTCCTGCGCCTGCTCCAGCAGCTGGCGCATCCAGGTGATCTTGCGATCGAAGGCCTTCTCGGCGCCCTTGCTGCCTTCCTTGTACTTCCAGTGCGCGGCCACGCCCAGCTCGGCCTGCGCATGCATGTCGTGGGTGCGGATCTGCACTTCGATGGTGCGCCCTTCCGGGCCGACCACGGCGGTATGCAGCGACCGGTAGTCGTTCGCCTTGGGGCGGGCGATGTAGTCGTCGAACTCGCTGGGCACCGGTGCCCACAGCGCATGCACCACGCCCAGCGCGGCGTAGCAGGCGGCCACGTCGTCGACCATCACCCGCACTGCGCGGATGTCATACAGCTGGTCGAAGGCCAGCCGCTTCTTCTGCATCTTCCGCCAGATGCTGTAGATGTGCTTCGGCCGCCCGCTCACTTCGGCATGGATGCCCTGTGCGGCCAGCTCGCGCGACAGCGTCTTCTTGACGTGCTCGACGTAGCGCTCGCGGGCGATGCGCGTCTCGTCCACCTCGCGTGCGATGCGGCGGTAGGTGTCCGGCTCGAGGTGGCGGAACGCCAAGTCTTCCAGCTCCCACTTCAGCTGCCAAATGCCCAGGCGGTTGGCCAGCGGGGCATGGATGTCACGGGTCAGCTGGGCCAGTGCGCGGCGCTGTTCTTCGTCCAGCTTGTCGGCTGCACGCATGCGCGCCAGCTGCCGCGCCAGCAGGATCGGCACTACCCGCAGGTCGTGGATGATGGCCAGCAGCAGGCGGCGCAGGCCTTCGCTGTTGCGTCCCGCGTCGCGGCCGGCATGCAGCGCCCAGACCGGATCGGCGGCGTCCTGGCCATCGAGCAGGCCGATCACCGCCGTCTTGTGGCCGCCCAGCGGCAGCGTGTCCAGGTGCGCGCGCAGGCCCGGCAGGTCGAACAGCAGCGCGGCCAGCACCGCGCCTTCATCGGCCGACAGCAGGGCCAGCGCGTCCAGCGTATCGGCCAGCACCGACCAGCTGCTGCCGCGCATCGCATGCGAGGTATCGGCAGCTTCCCACAGCTGCAGCAGGGCTTCTCGCAGCGGCGCGGGCAGCACCGCCGCCGCAGGGCGGTTCAACAAGGCTTCCAGGCCGGGGACAGACGCGCGGTTCACAGCAGTCGGACATCAAAGACAGAGGGCTCTACGGTAACGCTCTGCCCGTTCAGGAACAATCGCCAAGGCCACCATCGGCGCTCATGTGTTCATGCCGGCGCCTGACTGTGGCGGCAGGCGCCGGCATGGTCGAGGCCGCTGCGGTGATATTCCGCAGCATGCCTGCGGGGAGTGCCGATGTCGTGGATGGAAAACGATTCATCCGTCACGCTGCTGTTCAATTTCGCCTTCTTTTATCCGGTCGTGATGGCCTTCTTCTGGATGGTCGGCGGCAACTACTAATACCTGCGCCGCGAACGCGGTGGCCCGCTGCCGGCCTGTCAGCGCTTGGCGGTCGCAGCGCACGTCCCAGGGCAGGTGCCGCGTCGCCTGCGCTGCTCTACACTCGGGCCACATCCAGGAGAAACGCCATGTCCCTGCGCCAGCTGCGCCCGCTGTGTATCGCCCTTGTTCTGTGCTCCGTCGCGTTGCCGGCCCTGGCCCAACGCGTTGTCGATGGCGATCTGCAGCAGCAGATGAGCCCCCAGGAGTTCAAGGCCGCCGGACTGGACAAGCTCAGTGCCGCCGAGCTGGCCACGCTCAACCGCTGGCTGCAGGGCAAGGTCGAAGCAGCCACCACCCAGGCCGTGGCCGCGGTGCGCGAAGAAGCGCGTGAGGAAGGCCGCCAGGAAGTGATCGTGAAGAACCGCGGGTTCTTCGATTTCGGCAGCAGCGAGCCGGTCACCGGCGTGCTGCAGGGCGAGTTCCGCGGCTTCGGCAAGGGCCGCACCTACACCCTGGACAACGGCCAGGTCTGGGAACAGGTCGACGCCACCAGCGTGTCCGGCGTGCGCAAGCCATCGCCGAAGGTCAGCATCAAGCCCGGCCTGCTGGGCGTGTGGTACATGAAGGTGGACGGCGTGAACATCCAGGCCAAGGTCCGCCGTACCAAGTAACGTTTCGACCCATGCGATGACGCCGGGCATGGCCCGGCGTCATCTGGTCACAGCTGGCGCAGCGCGGCTACCCGCTGTGCCAGTTTCTTTGCCGAGATGCCGGTGCGCGCACCCAGCTCCTGCGCGAACAGCGAGACCCGCAGTTCCTCCAGGTCCCAGCGCAGCGCCTGCCACTGCGGACGCTCGCGCAGGCCCTGCGCATCCCCTTCGCTCAGCGCATCCAGGAACGGCGTCAGTTCCAGCATGCGCGCCTGGTCGCGCGGCGGATCGCGCTTGGCGCGCTCGGTACGCAGGATCATCGCCTTCAGGTAGCGCGGATACTGCCCCAGCGCATCGGCCGGCGTATCGCGCAGGAACCCCGGGTGGATCAGGCCGACCAGCTGCGCTTCCATGTCGTCCAGGTTGCCGCGCGCCCAGCCCATCAGCGGTGCTTCCAGCAGCGGCTTCAGTTCGGCCACCAGCGCCAGGATGGTCTCGGCCAGCTTCAGCCGCGACATCGCCTCGCCGAACAGCGCCTTGGCCGCATGGTCCCGACGCTTTTCGAAGGTCGCTGCATCGCGGATGTCTTCCAGACCCTCGGCCAGCACCGCGTTCATCGCCGCATCGACCAGATCGCCACGCAGGCGCTCCTGCGATTCGATGGCCGCGTACAGCAGGCCGGTCTTGGGGGCGACCGGCAGCTGCTTGCGTGCCTGCTTCACCTTCTCCGCAAGGGCGATCTCCAGCAGGCGGCGCACGCCCAGCGGATGGGCTTCCTGCGCCTGCTGGCGGTCGGCGAAGATGCGCAGCGCCACGCTGTCACCCTCGTCCAGCAGCGCCGGGTACGCGGGCACGCCGGCTTCGCCGGGCACCTGCAGCGGAATCGGCGTCGCCGGGAACGTACGCAGCCCGTCGGCCGCCATCTCGCGCCCGGCACGCGCGGCGAAGGCATCGCCGGCACGGCCACCAAACTTTGCACGCAGCGCATCGAGATCACGCGAGGTCGCGAGCACCTCGCCGTGCTCGTCGCGAAGGCGCAGGTTCATGTGCAGGTGCGGTTCGATCGAACCCGGCTCGAAATCGAGCGCGGTCACCGTCGCGCCGGTCGCGCGTGACAGGAAGCGCGCCAGTTCACCGGTGATGGCATCGGCGCTGGGCTGCGGGAACGCCTCGACGAAGGCTCGACCGAAGTCCGGCGCCGGCACGTAGTTGCGGCGCATCGCCTTGGGCAGGCTGCGGATCAGCGCCGAGGCCTTGTCGGCCACGAAGCCCGGTGCCAGCCAGCCCAGCTGCACCGGGTCCAGTGCATTGAGCAGGTGCAGCGGCACGTCCAGGGTCACGCCGTCATCGTCGGCACCCGGCTCGAAGCGGTAATGCAGCGGCAGCCGCGCCTGGCCCAGCGGCAGGTACCTGGGGTAACGCTCCTGCTCGCTGCCCTCGCCCGGCAGCAGGTCGACCAGCGACCAGTGCAGGGTCCTGCGCTGTTCCGGCGGAAGCGCCTTCCACCAGGTGTCCAGGCCAGCGGCCGAATGGATCTGCGGCGGCACGCGGTCCAGGTACCAGCGCGCCTGCCAGTCCTCGTCGGCGACGATGCCGGCACGGCGCAGCTTGGCCTCTTCCTCGCGGGCCAGTTCCAGCACCTTCTGGTTGTCGGCGACGAAGCTGGCGCGCGTGTTGATCTCGCCGGTCACCAGGGCCTGGCGGACGAAGATGTCATGCGCCTCGCCAGGCTCGATGCGGCCGTAGTGAACCGGCTTCTTCGGTGCCAGCACCAGACCGAACAGGCTGATCTGCTCGGAGGCCAGCACCTGGCCCTGCGCGCGCGACCAGTGCGGGTCGAAGTGCTTGCGCAGCAGCAGGTGCGGCAGCTCGGCAATCACCCAGTCCGGCTCGATCGCGGCCAGAGTCATGCCCCAGACCTTCTGCGTGTCCAGCAGGTTGGCCACCAGCAGCCACGGCGGCGGTCGCTTGGACAGCGCCGAACCGGGGAACGGCAGGAAGCGGCGCTGGCGCGGCGCCTGGAAATCACCCTTCTCGGTGCGGTGGCCGATCTGCGTCGGCAGGCCCGCCACCAGTGCACGGTGCAGGGTCTGGTAGGCGGCGGCGCGCACGCGTTCGCTGAAACCACCGCCGGCCGGCGCCTGTTCCTTCTGTTCGCGCACGGCCACCGGGGCCGGTGCGCCTTCGGCCTTGCCTTCGCGGGCCAGGCGCGCGGCGCGGTGCAGCTGGCCACGGGTGGCCTTCACTGCCGCTGCATCATCACGCGCCGGGGCCGGCGCACTGCTGCCAGCCAGCAGCGGTGCCATCGAGGCCTCGGCGGTTTCTTCCTTCCAGCCCAGTTCCTCGCACAGCAGGCGCAGCTGGCGGTGCAGCTCGCGCCACTCGCGCATGCGCAGGAAACCAAGGAAGTGGCGCCCGCACCAGTCGCGCAGCTTGGACTGGGTCAGGTCTTCGTGGGCCTGCCGGTAGCCGTCCCACAGGCGCAGCACGCCGACGAACTCCGAGCGCCCATCGGCAAACTGCGCATGCGCGCTGTCGGCCGCACCGCGCGCTTCGGGTGGGCGTTCGCGCGGGTCCTGGATGCCCAGGAACGAGGCGATCACCAGCATCGGCCGCAGGCAGCCAGCGGCCTGCGCGGCCACCAGCATGCGCGCGAGCTTCACGTCCACCGGCAGGCGCGCCATCTGCTTGCCAATGGTGGTCATGCGCCGCTCGGCATCGATCGCGCCCAGCTCGGTCAGCTGCTGCCAGCCATCGGCCACGGCGCGCTCGTCCGGCGCTTCCAGGAACGGGAACTCCTCGATGCGGCCCAGGCCCAGCTGCAGCATGCGCAGGATCACCCCGGCCAGGCTGGAGCGGCGGATTTCCGGATCGGTGAACTCCGGCCGTGCCTGGAAATCGGCCTCGGCATAGAGGCGGTAGCAGATGCCCTCGGCAACACGCCCGCAGCGGCCCTTGCGCTGGTTGGCGCTGGCCTGCGAGATCGGCTCGATGTGCAGGCGGTCCAGCTTGTTGCGCGGGCTGTAGCGCTTGACGCGGGCGAAGCCCGGATCGACCACGTAGCGGATGCGCGGCACCGTCAGCGAGGTTTCTGCCACATTGGTGGCCAGCACGATGCGCCGGTTCGGGCCGGGGTTGAATACCCGGTCCTGGTCCTGGTTGGACAGCCGCGCGTACAGCGGCAGCACCTCGGTATTGCGGTATTTGCGCCGTTCCAGCGACTGGTGCGCATCGCGGATCTCGCGTTCGCCGGGCAGAAAGATCAGCACGTCGCCGCGCGAATCCAAGCGGGTGATCTCGTCGATGGCCGACACGATGGCATCGTTGACGGTGCGCTCGCCCTGCGCTTCGCCCTCGCCTTCCAGCGCGCGGTAACGCACTTCCACCGGGTAGGTGCGGCCTTCCACGCTGATCACCGGCGCGTTGTCGAAATGCTGGGCGAAGCGTTCGGTGTCGATGGTGGCCGAGGTCACGATCAGCTTCAGGTCCGGGCGCTTGCGCAGCAGCTGCTTCAGGTAGCCCAGCAGGAAGTCGATGTTGAGGCTGCGTTCGTGCGCCTCGTCGACGATGATCGTGTCGTAGTTCGACAGCCAGCGGTCACTGGCGATCTCCGCCAGCAGAATACCGTCGGTCATGAACTTGATGCGGCTGTCTTCGCTGACCTTGTCGTTGAAGCGCACCTGGTAGCCGACCAGCTGGCCCAGTTCGCTCTGCAGTTCCTGCGCCACGCGGCTGGCCACCGCACGTGCGGCAATCCGTCGCGGCTGGGTGCAGCCGATCATGCCTGCCTGGCCACGGCCGGCGGCCAGGCACAGTTTCGGCAGCTGGGTGGTCTTGCCCGAGCCGGTTTCGCCGGCGATCACCACCACCTGGTGGTCGCGGATCAGGCCGATGATCGCCTCGGCTTCACGCGCAATCGGCAGCTGCGGGTCCAGAGTAATCGGCGGCTGCTGTTGCGCCCGCACCTGCCGGCGCTGCACCGACGCCTGCAAGGCCTGCTCGAAGGTAGCGGCCAGCGCAGCATCCTGCGGTTTGGCCTGGCAACGCGAGAGCATTCCCAGCAAACGGCCCCGGTCGCGGCTCATGGCGCCGTCGATGGCGGCACGCTGTTGGCGCAGGCGGGGTGACGGATTTTTATCGATAGCGTTCATCAATCGGTTCGTTCAAAACTTTGAAAGCGACCAGTCATCGAGACTGATCTACTGTGAAGGCCAACGATTCCACAAGGAGGAACCCCATGGCGAAGACCAAGAGCACGACCCAGCCCAAGACCGGCAAGCAGAAGCTTGCAGCGGCGGCACCGTCGGCACCCAACATCGATATCGGGATCACCCAGGGCAACCGCAAGAAGATCGCCGACGGTCTGTCGCGGTTCCAGGCGGACGCGTTCACGCTTTACCTGAAGACCCACAACTTCCATTGGAACGTGACCGGGTCGATGTTCAATTCGCTGCACACCATGTTCGAGACGCAGTACACCGAGCAGTGGGCGGCGCTGGACGATGTGGCCGAACGTATCCGTGCGCTGGGTTTCAATGCCCCGGGCTCCTACCGGGAATTTGCTGCGCTGACCTCGATCGCCGAGGAGGCGGGACTGACCGACAGTGCGGACTGGCGGGAAATGGTACGCCAGTTGGTGGTCGCCAACGAAGCGGTCTGCCGTACGGCGCGTGAAGTGCTGGATGTGGCGGACGATGCCGACGACGCCCCGACCGAGGATCTGATGACCCAGCGCCTGCAGACCCACGAAAAGTATGCGTGGATGCTCCGTTCCCTGCTCCAGTAAGGGTTTGGGGGGCTTCGGCAGGGCTTGCAGCCCTGCACCTGCCGAAGCCGTGAATCCAAGGCCAGAGCCAGAGCAAGAGCTGGTTTCCTGAGGGTTGGCGGGGTGGGTCCGGTTGAGGGGGACGCCGTAAACCCACAGTGCCCCGCCATCCCACGGAATGCGCGCTTTTGCCGTTGACGTTGCCTTGGCCTCGGCGGGTGCAGGGCACAGCCCTGCCGAGACACCCCCGCCGGGGTAAACTAGCCGGATGGCTTCCCGTCCCGCGCACGATCTGCTCCAACGCGTCTTTGGTTACGACGATTTCCGTGGTCCCCAGCAGGACATCGTGGAGCACGTGGCTGCCGGACATGACGCACTTGTCCTCATGCCCACCGGCGGCGGCAAGTCGCTGTGCTACCAGGTCCCGGCCCTGCTGCGCGATGGCGTCGGCATCGTCATCTCCCCGCTCATCGCCCTCATGCAGGACCAGGTCGAAGCCCTGCGCCAGCTGGGCGTGCGCGCCGAATACCTGAACTCGACCCTGGATGGCGAAACCGCCGCCCGCGTCGAGCGCGAGCTGCTGGCCGGCGAGCTGGACATGCTCTATGTCGCCCCCGAGCGCCTGCTGACCGGCCGCTTCCTGTCGCTGCTGTCGCGCAGCCGCATAGCCCTGTTCGCCATCGACGAGGCGCACTGCGTGTCGCAGTGGGGCCACGATTTCCGCCCCGAATACCGCCAGCTGACCGTCCTCCACGAGCGCTGGCCGGACATCCCGCGCATCGCGCTGACCGCCACCGCCGACCCGCCCACCCAGCGCGAAATCGCCGAGCGCCTGGATCTGGCCGACGCCCGCCACTTCGTCAGCTCCTTCGACCGCCCCAACATCCGCTACACCGTGGTGCAGAAGGACAACGCCCGCAAGCAGCTGACCGATTTCCTGCGCGGCCACCGCAGCGAGGCCGGCATCGTGTACTGCATGTCGCGGCGCAAGGTCGAGGAGACCGCCGAATTCCTCTGCGGCCAGGGCTTCAATGCCCTGCCCTACCACGCCGGCCTGCCGCCGGAAGTGCGCGCCAACAACCAGCGCCGCTTCCTGCGCGAGGACGGCATCGTCATGTGCGCCACCATCGCCTTCGGCATGGGCATCGACAAGCCGGACGTGCGCTTCGTGGCGCATACCGACCTGCCCAAGTCGATGGAAGGCTATTACCAGGAAACCGGCCGCGCCGGCCGTGATGGCGAGGCCGCCGAGGCCTGGCTGTGCTATGGCCTGGGTGACGTGGTGCTGCTCAAGCAGATGATCGAGCAGTCCGAGGCCAGCGAGGAGCGCAAGCAGCTGGAGCGGTCCAAGCTGGACCACCTGCTGGGCTACTGCGAATCCATGCAGTGCCGACGTCAGGTACTGCTGGCCGGCTTCGGCGAGACCTATCCGCAGCCCTGCGGGAACTGCGACAACTGCCTGACCCCGCCCGCCGCCTGGGATGCCACCATCCCCGCGCAGAAGGCGCTGAGCTGCGTCTACCGCAGCGGCCAGCGCTTCGGCGTCGGCCACCTGATCGACATCCTGCGTGGCAGCGAGAACGAGAAGATCAAGCAGCAGGGCCACGACAGGCTGAGCACCTACGGCATCGGCCGCGACCTCGATGCGCGCACCTGGCGCAGCGTGTTCCGCCAGCTGGTGGCCGCCAGCATGCTGGAGGTGGACAGCGAGGGCCACGGCGGCCTGCGCCTGACCGACGCCAGCCGCGACGTGCTGACCGGCCGCCGACAGATCAGCATGCGCCGCGATGCCGCCAGCACCACCGGCGGCCGCGAGCGCAGCGCGCAGCGCACCGGCCTGTCGGTGCTGCCGCAGGACCTGGCGCTGTTCAACGCCCTGCGCGGCCTGCGTGCCGAACTGGCCCGCGAACAGAACGTGCCGGCGTTCGTGATCTTCCACGACAGCACCCTGCGCAACATCGCCGAACAACGGCCGACCAGCCTGGACGAACTGGCCCGGGTCGGCGGCATCGGTGGCACCAAGCTGAGCCGCTATGGCCCGCGACTGGTGGAGATCGTGCGCGAGGAAGGCTGACCGTTCTGCCTTGCCTCGTTGCGCGCTCGCCGGGCGTGGCCCGGCGCTACCGCACCCCGTGCGCTGCGTCGCCTGCCGTGGTGCATGCGATTGTAGAGCCGAGCCCATGCTCGGCTGCCGTTGCCGCAGAAGCAACCGAGCATGGGCCCGGCTCTACATTGGCGCTGCTCCAACCTTGAACACGCCATTCAGCCAGAAGTGCATCCCGCGCCGCTTGCCGCTAAATTGACCCTCATGTCCCTCACCTCGACCCTGCTCCGCGTCGTGCTCATGCTCAGCCTGTTGCTCAACGGGTTGAACGCGGCCATGGCCAGCGGGCACGAGCAGATGGGCCGGATGGCGCACGCCATGGCCGCCGAAGACGCGGCTGAGGGCGATTGCCACCACCACGCCGGCATGAAGGCCGAGTCTGCTCCGCAGGCTGAGGCCCCGGCCCACGACGCCCACTGCCAGATCAAGGACTGCGTGCGCAGCTGCGCCCAGCATCCGCTGCTGGCCGTGCAGCCGCAGTCGTTCCTAGCCGGCCCGGCGCTGTCGCTGGCCCCGCAGCCGATGCCCGGCGCTGGCCGCCCGGCACCGCCGCTGCCGCCCATCTCACGCCCCCCCATCGACTGATTCCACGCGTACCGCTGCCGGCCGCCTGCCGGCGCCTTTCCGTGTCTGGAGTCACCCATGAATACCCGCATTCCCCCCGGCCCGGGCCGCCTGCCCATGCCGTCGCGCCGCCTGTTCGTCCAGGGCCTGGCCGCTGGCGGCGTGGTCGCCGGCGCCACCGCCATCGGCGTGCCGCAGCGCGCGCTCGCTGCGGCCAGCGCCACCCCGCGCCTGGCCGGCGCCCCCGCCGTACTCACCGATACCCGCGTCGAGCTGGCCATCGGCGAGTCGCTGGCCAACTTCACCGGCCGCACCCGCCCGGCAATCACCGTCAACGGCTCGCTTCCCGCGCCCATCCTGCGCTGGCGCGAAGGCCAGACCGTGGACCTGTTCGTGCGCAACACGCTCGATCGCCACCCCACCTCCATCCACTGGCACGGCATCCTGCTGCCGGCCAACATGGACGGCGTGCCCGGGCTCAGCTTCAACGGCATCGCCCCCGGCGAGACCTACCACTACCACTTCCAGCTGAAGCAGTCGGGAACCTACTGGTACCACAGCCATTCGATGTTCCAGGAGCAGGCCGGCCTGTATGGCGCGCTCATCATCGATCCGGCCGAACCGGCGCCCTACCACCACGACCGCGAGCATGTGATCCTGCTCTCGGACTGGACCGACATGGACCCCGGCGCGCTGTTCCGGCGCATGAAGAAGCTCGCCGAGCACGACAACTACTACAAGCGCACCCTGCCCGACTTCGTGCGCGACGTGCGCCGCGATGGCTGGTCGGCCGCCGTCGCCGACCGTGGCATGTGGGGCCGGATGCGGATGACGCCCACCGACATCTCCGACGTCAACGCCCACACCTACACCTACTTGATGAACGGCACGGCGCCGGCCGGCAACTGGACCGGCTTGTTCCGCAGCGGCGAGAAGGTCTTGCTGCGCTTCATCAACGGCGCCTCGATGACCTACTTCGACGTGCGCATTCCCGGCCTGAAGATGACCGTGGTCGCCGCCGATGGCCAGTACATCCATCCGGTCAGCATCGATGAATTCCGCATTGCCCCGGCCGAGACCTACGACGTGCTGGTGGAACCGACCGGCCAGGATGCCTTCACCCTCTTCTGCCAGGACATGGGCCGCACCGGCTTTGCCGCCGGCACCCTGGCCGTGCGCCATGGCCTGCAGGCCCCGGTTCCGCAGCGCGACCCGCGCCCGCTGCTGACGATGTCCGACATGGGGCATGACATGGGCGGCCACCACATGGGCGGCCACGCTGGCCACGACATGGCCGCGATGAAAAGCGTGGAAGGCGGCTGCGGTGCCAGCATGGGCCACGGCGCTCACGGCGATGCCTCTGCGGGCAAGGCACCAAAGCATCCGGCCAGCGAACGCAACAACCCGCTGGTGGACATGCAGAGCTCGGCCAGCGAACCGAAGCTGGATGACCCCGGCATCGGCCTGCGCGACAACGGCCGCCAGGTGCTGACCTACGGCGCCATGCACAGCCTGTTCGAAGACCCCGATGGCCGCGAGCCCAGGCGCGAGATCGAACTGCACCTGACCGGGCACATGGAGAAGTTCGCCTGGTCGTTCGACGGCATTCCCTTCGCCAGCGCCGAACCGCTGCGGCTGAACTACGGCGAGCGCATGCGCATCGTGCTGGTCAACGACACGATGATGCAGCACCCGATCCATCTGCATGGCGTATGGAGCGACGTGGAAAACGCCCAGGGCGAATTCCAGGTGCGCAAGCACACCGTGGACATGCCGCCGGGCACCCGCCGCAGCTACCGCGTGCGCGCCGATGCGCTCGGCCGCTGGGCCTACCACTGCCATCTGCTGTACCACATGGAAGCGGGGATGATGCGCGAAGTGAGGATCGAAGAATGAGCCGTCACCTCTCCCGCAGCCTGCTGGCCCTGGGCCTGGCCACGGCCCTGCCCGCGTTCGCGCAGTCGCATGACGCGCATGCCGGCCATGACATGGCAGCGCCCGCAAATGCGCCGGTCAACCATTCGAAGACGGATCATTCGAGCATGGATCACGGCGCGATGGATCACTCGCAGATGGACCATTCGACGATGGACCATTCGGCAATGAGCCACGAGATGCCCATGCCCGCGCCGAGTGAACCGCGCGAACCCATCCCGGTACCTACCGACGCCGACCGCGCCGCCGCCTTTCCGCCCATCGACCACGGCGCCATGCAGCACGCGCCGGAGATCAACAGCCTGCTGCTGATCGATCGCCTGGAACACTGGGATGGCCGGAACGGTAACGGCCAGGCCTGGGAAGCCACCGGCTGGATCGGCGGCAACATCAACCGCCTGTGGCTGCGCAGCGATGGCGAGCGCAGTGGCAGCCGCACCGAGTCTTCGTCGCTGGAAGCGCTGTACGGCCGCAGCGTGTCGCCGTGGTGGGACGTGCTGGTCGGCGTGCGCCAGGATTTCCGCCCCGCCGATTCGCGCACCTGGGCCGCCATCGGCATCCAGGGCCTGGCACCGTACAAGTTTGAAAGCTCGGCCACGCTCTACCTGGGCTCCGGCGGGCAGGTGCTGGCCAAGGCCGAAGTGGAGTACGAGGTGCTGCTGACCAATCGGCTGATCCTGCAGCCGGTGGTGGAGGCCACGCTGGCGGCCAAGGACGAACCGGAACATGGCATCGGCCGCGGCCTGAACAAGGTCGAGACCGGCCTGCGCCTGCGCTACGAATTCAGCCGTCGCTTCGCGCCATACATCGGCATCAGCCACGAGCGCAGTTTCGGCGATGCCGCCGACGCTGCCGGCGACCACGCGCGCGACACGCGCTGGGTGGCCGGTGTGCGCATGTGGTTCTGAGGCACGGCAAGGCCCCGGCAATCGCCGGGGCCCGCTACACTGCGCCGCGTTCCATCCCATACACCGCCATGTCCCTGCAGATCCGCCGCGCCACCCTGGCCGACGCCGAAGCGCTTTCGGCCATCGCCATTGCCACCTACACCGAAACCTGGGGCGACTCGTACCCGCCGCAGGAGCTGGACGCGTTCCTGCAGGAGCACTACGGCATCGTGCCGCAGCGCGAGGAATTGTCCGACGAGCGCAGCGCGGTCTGGCTGCTGCTGGATGGCGGGACGGTGGTGGGTTACCTGGCCGCCGGTGCCAATACCCTGCCGCATGCCGAGGCACGCGAGGGCGACATCGAACTGAAGCGGCTGTACATCCTCGCCGCGCACCAGAACGGCGGGCACGGCGCACGGCTGATGGACGCGTTCATCGCCTGGTTGGACCAGCCACAGCGCCGCACCCTGTGGGTGGGCGTGTGGGAGGAGAACTTCGCCGCGCAGCGCTTCTACGCGCGCTACGGTTGTGAGAAAGCCGGCGAGTACGATTTCATCGTGGGCAGCACGCGCGACCGTGAGTTCATCCTGCGCCGGCCGTGACATGCCCTTGCAGAGCCGCGCCATGCTCGACTGCCCCTGATCTGTAGAGTCGAGCCATGCTCGACTGGCTTTTACCGGAATAGTCGAGCATGGCTCGACTCTACAAAGAACGAAGAGCAGTCGAGCGTGGCTTGACTCTACCAACCGTCAGAAGTCAAACAGCTCCGACAGGAAGCTTTCCTTCTTCTTTTTCGGGCGCTGGCCAAGATGACGCGTATCGCGATGCATCACCGGCGTCGGCGCCACCTGCGGCGCGGCCTGCACCGGTGCCGCTGGCGGCACCGCAGCCCCGGCGCGCTCGATGATCTTGTCCAGTTCACCGCGGTCCAGCCACACGCCGCGGCAGCCCGGGCAGTAATCGATCTCGATGCCATGGCGCTCGGCCATCTGCAGGGTCTGGGTGGTACACACGGGGCACTGCATGGGCGTCGCTCCTGTTGGCCGGCCTTCACTGTACCTGTCCATCGATGACTGTCCGGCAACATGACCGATGGCACAGGGACGAACGGCGCGTGCCCGCGCACGGCCGACCGCACACACTGCGTCTTCACCCCGCAGGGAATGCGCGCATGCCCCAGATGTCCCGCCTGCCTACCGCCGCCCGCGTGCTGCTGCTGCTGCTCGGCGTCGGCCTCGGCCTGAACCTGCGTGACCTCACTGCCGCCGTGGGCCTGCCCATCCCGGCGTTGCCCATGCCCTACGGCGGCAGCCTGCTCGATAACGCCTTGGCCGTACTGGTGGCAGTGCTGCTTGCCGCCCTGCTGCGCCCCCGTGGCGTGGGTCTGGCCGCCAGCCTCGGCCTGCGCTGGAATAGCGCCAGCGGACCGGCCTGGGTGCTGCTGGGCAGCCTGCCGTGCTGGCTGGGCCTGGCCATGCTGGGGTCGCCCAACACCGCGCTGACCACGCTGGACGCCAGCATGCTGGCCGTCCTGTTCCCGCTGGCCGAGGAAGTGCTGTTCCGTGGCCTCGGCTTCGTGCTGCTGCTGAAGATCGTGCGCGGCCCGTGGCCCCTGCTGGCGCTGCCGCAGGCGCTGCTGTTCGGCATGGTGCACTGGCTGGGCTTCGGCGGCTTCGAGGGTGGCGGCGTAGCCCTGTTCGTCGGCGCGGTCATCGCCCTGGGCGGCTTCATCTTCGCCTGGCTCGACCATCTGGACGGCGACACCCTGTGGTGCGGCCTGGCGCTGCACGTGTCGATGAACCTGGCCTGGAACGTGTTCAGCCTCGACGATGCAGTGGCCCTGGGCTGGCAGGCCACCAGCCTGCGCATCGGCACGGCGGCGCTCGCGGTTGTCGTATTAGGCCTGCATGTGCGCCGAAAGCGTGCTGTAACGCCGCCTTAGCCCACCCTGCACGCGAGTATCACCCCATGGTCGAGCATACTTGCGCGCCATTTCACCCCCTGCTGTCCGGAGTTGTCGCGTCATGTTGCTGTCCAAGCGCCACGTTGAGCCCCGCGTCCTGCTGATCGAGGACGCCGAGGAAACCCGCGAGCTGAGCCGCATGGCGCTGGAGAGCCAGGCCTGCCACGTGGTGGGCGTGAGCTCGGCCGAAGCCGCGCTGGGTCTGCTCGCCGCCGGTGAGCGCTTTGACCTGCTGTTCACCGACGTCAACCTGGGCCTGGTCAGCGGCATCGAGGCCGCCAATCACGTGCGTGGTCTGTACCCGCAGCTGCCGATCCTGGTCACCTCGGGCATGGACCAGCACGCGGTGCTGCCGCAGCTGCGTGAGGGCATCCACTTCCTGCCCAAGCCGTACAACATGAGCGAGCTGCTGGACGCCATCCGGCTCTGCTTCCGCCACGCCGATGCCGGCGTATTGACCGGCCCCGACGCGCAGGCGGCGTGAGGCAGTCATCCACGCATGGCGCGGATCTACTTCATTTTTAGTAGATCCACGCCATGCGTGGATGACGTTGACGGTCAACCACCGGTATACGGCCCTTCCCCCGGCATCACCTCCAGCAACGCACGGGTAATCACCCGCGGGTAGACCGTCAGATGGTCCTCACCCTCGATCACCACGTTGTCCACCTGCAGCTTGCGGCCACTGCGCTGCAGCTGCGCAGTGAAATCTGCGGCTTGCCGCAGCATGTCGTTGCCGGTTGAGTAGCGCGGCCCCGGCTTGACGGTTTCGTAGCTGCCCACCGACAACAGCACGCGGGTCGGCTGCGCCGGGATGACAGCACTGTCCTGCATGCGCGGCAGCAACAGCTGGTCGAACCACAGCGAAGGGCTGGACAGGATGTAGGTGTTGAACAGATCCGGCTGGGTGGTCAGCACATAGGCGCCAAACAATGCGCCATAGGAATGGCCGGCAAATGCGCGTCGCGCCGGATCGGTGCGGTAGCGCGCATCAATCCTCGGCAGCACCTCTGCGGCCAGGAAGTCGCGGTAATGCGCGGCCCCGCCGTAGGTGACGTCATCGCTGTAGTAACCCTCAGGCTTCCGCACGGGATTGCTGGGCGTGTAGTCGCGCGAGCGACTCCGCTTGGACGTCAGCCCTTCCTGCGGCGGCAGCCCGACCAGGATGAAGTTCTCGATGTTGACGCCCTGCTGCCCCACCAGGTTGCGCACGCTGCGCACCAGCGGAAAGCTGTACAGCGCGTCGGTCACGTACAGCACCGGATAGCGCTTTTCAGGGTGGGCCGCATAGTCGGCCGGCAAGGCAACCCAGATCGGGTAATCGCGGCCGACCGGGTCGTGCACGCGCAGCGCCTCGGTGTCGGGCAGCACCACGCCGGGCGTGGGGGTTGTGGCTGCCGGGTCCTGCCTCGGCATGTCCTGCGCCACCGGTGGTGGCACCGACATCGCACACCCGCCCAGGGCCATGCAGGCCAGCAGGATCGCGCCTGATACATGCCGCATCGGCGTCATCCTCATCAAGGCTGGGCCGGCGGGTGGGCCGGGAACAGCGTGCGCAGCGCCTGCAGCGCCGCCGGGTGGTAGACCGTGCCGTGGGTTTCCTGCGGGAACGGCTGGTAGTCAACCTGCAGCGACGGCGACGCGCCCTGCAGCAGCGCGCTCAGTTGCTGCGCGGTCTGCGCCAGCTCCGGCTGCCCGCTGCTGGCCAAAAACACGCGCG
Organism: Stenotrophomonas sp. STEN054; assembly: GCF_056854535.1. Lineage (NCBI taxonomy): Bacteria > Pseudomonadati > Pseudomonadota > Gammaproteobacteria > Lysobacterales > Lysobacteraceae > Stenotrophomonas > Stenotrophomonas sp. STEN054. The sequence goes on from NZ_JBXFWG010000041.1 coordinate 23,920, forward strand.
GCTTGGCCTTGGCCACTGCCGGCAGCAGCTTCGGTGCCGAGGCCAGCAGCGCGCCCTTGTTCCACCACAGGCTCGGGTCCAGCGCGATGTAGCTGTTGAACAGCGTCGGCTCCTGCAGCAAGGTTTCCACCACGAACAGGCCCGCCAGCGATTCGCCGATCAGCGCGCGCTCGTCGGTGGTCGGGTAGCGCTGGCGAATCTGCGGCATCAGTTCGTCACGCAGGAAGGTGCGGTAAGCCGCCGAACCGCCGATGCGCGGTGCGATCTTCTGGTCCTCCGGGTCGCTGCTGGGGCCGGTCATGTCGCGGCGGCGCTCGGTGTTCTCGATGCCTACCAGCAGGAACGGACGCATGCTGTCGTTGCCGCTCAGCACCTGCACCAGGCCGGCCACGTGCAGGAAATCCTCGCCGATGCCACCGTCGGGCATGTACAGCACCGGCAGCGGCGTCTTCGGGTCCAGGCCCCAGGGCTGCGGGCGGTACACGTTGATGCGGCGGGTTTCGCCCAGCGCCTTCGACTCGATGGTGAAGGTCTCGCCGATCACCAGCGGGCTGGCGGGTGCAGCCTGCGCAACTGGCGCGGGTGCAGCGGCCATCAGCGGTGTGGCGGAGACGACGGACAACAACAGCGACAGCACGATCAAGCGCATGGAGCGACCCATCCTGGGAAAGAAGCCGAGCATAACGCCATGTCCTGTGCATTGGCGCTGATGCTTGGACGGCATCGGGGAATGACCGTGCGTACGGGTGCTACCCTGCATGTCCCCTTACAAGGAGTTGGCACATGGGCACATTCAGCATCTGGCATTGGATCATCCTTCTGGCGGTCGTCCTCATTCCCATCGGCATCGTGGCCGCGATCGTCGCGATTGCCCGCAGAAAGTAGATCCACGCCATGCGTGGATGACCGACCGCGCGATGACGTCTGTTGACCCATGCCATGCGTGGGTGGCCTGACCGCGCGATGACGTCTGTAGAGCCGAGCCCATGCTCGGCTGCTCCTGGCGCGAAAGGTCGGGCCTATGACAACCCACCTCCCCTGTCGCATACGCACAGAAAATCAGGCCTCAAGCCCACCTGCGCAGCCGCCATCCAAAGAAAAAGTGAAGCCAGCTTTACAAGCGCCGCCTCACAACAGATGGCCCATGCAATGCGGTTCACGACAACCCCAGACGCGATCCACCAAGCGCTGAAGTAGATGCGTCGAATGCTGTCGTTTGCGGCGTCAGACACGCCTGCGACACTCTCTCCGTGCGCGTGGATCTCGCAGGTCTTTCGGAAAACTCCGATTGAATTCCAGGCGCAGGCGTAACCAACATGCCGCGCCACCGACAACGGGTGGCACCGGGCCTGCAAGCCCGTAGTGACATTCACGCTGTTGTTTACGCTTGCCCGCCGGCACCGTTCTTGAAGGGTGCCGGCGGGTGATCCGTCGGCCTTTATGGCGGGCGGTGCGTGGGGGTTTCCGAACCCGCCGGTTAATAGCGTGATGTCACCCGGACTTGCAGCCACGCACCGTCCGCCACCCGCATCCGCGCGGTGGCGTTACCGCCCCAGAGCCGAGGAAATCGAGATGAACCGACGTCCACCCCATACTCCCTTCCCCACCAACAATAGCGGCAACGACGATGGCGACAACCCCTCACCCGACCTGAGCACCTTCTGGGGATGCCTCAAACGCATCCGCGATGGCGACGGTGCGGACGGCCTCCTCTGGCCGGAAGCCACCCTGCCGCCCGGCCGTGAACAGGCCATGGCCCGCGTAGAACGCGCCGCCGTCGGCATGCTCACCGTGGCAGAAATGCTGCACGCCGCCGAACGCTGCCGGCTGATGGCCACACCCGATCGGCATCTGGACGAAGGCGTGGTCGATGGCCTGTTCATGGCCTGCCGGGGGCTGACTGAACTGGTGTGCCGGGAAGTGCGGCCGGAGTAAGTACATCGCCATCGAGTACCGGCCCATGCCCGGGCCGGACCGATGTAAAGTCACGTGGACTTACAAGGAGGTTCGCATGTTGAATGTAATGATGATTGCCGCACTGGCCGCAGGCCCCGCCGCATCCGCGCCATATGCCGATTGCCTGCTGGGTAACATCCAGCCGGGTCTGTCCGACCGCGCGGTGCAACTGGTGCAGCAGGCCTGTGCCGCGAAACATCCCGACAGCTTTGTTGCCGCGATGGAGCAGGAGCGAGGGCTCAGCGCCCGGCGGCAGGCGCAGTTCGACGCCGATCATGCTGATGCGGTGCGGTCTGCCAATGCAGCGGCTACTGCGGCGCAGGCCGCAGCAGATCGTGAGGCGGCGCGTGCCAAGAACGCTCAGGCAAAGTAGATTGGGGCGGTAGGCAGCTGTTGGCGGGGCAGAACTAAACCACGCCGACGTGACCAGCAAAGAAGTCGATCAACGACTGTGGGCTTCGTGCCCCCAGCAGTGCCTCCGTCACCTCTTCGGCCGCAATCGCCTCCGCTTCGCTGCGCGGGAACATCGCCTGCTCATGGGCCGCCAACGCCGCTTCCGTGTCATCGCCATGCGCCACCATCGCAGCCGCCAGTTCCGCGCCATCGAACAGGGCGAGATTGGCACCCTCGCCTGCCGGAATGGTCAGATGCGCGGCATCGCCCAGCAGCGTCACGCCAGGCGTTCGCGGCCACCGCTGTCCTGCAGGCAACGCGTAGATGGGACGCAGCACCGGCGGTGCCTGCGCAGCGGTGAACATCGCGGTCAGCGCGGGCGCCCATCCTTCGAACTCGCCGGCAACGGCGCTGATGATCGCCGCGGTATCGCTCCCCATGAGCTGATCGACCCAGTCCAGCGGTTTGCGCAGCGCCACATACGCATGCAGCGCGCCGTTGGGCTCGCGATGCGCCAGGACACCCTTGCCCGGCTCGACGGCGAACAGCGCGCCAGTTCCCACGGCAGCGGCCGCCAGCGTGTGCTGCGTGTCGGCGTCGAAGAGATAGGTTTCCACGTACGTCATACCGCTGTAGACCGGCGTGGCCGGGGTCAGCAGTGGGCGCACCTTCGACCACGCGCCGTCGGCACCCACCAGCAGGTCTGCATCGGCGGTTTCGCCCTGGCTGAATTTCAATCGATGGCGCCCGTTGCCAAGCGCTTCCACCGAGGCCAGCTTGTGGCCCCAGCGCACCGTGCCGTCCGGCAGCGAGTCCAGCAGGATGCGCCGCAGCTCGCCGCGCGGCACTTCAGGGCGGCCACCCGTGCCATCGTCTGCCTCCTCCAGCAGCACCCTGCCCGAACGGTCCAATACCCGGCTGGCCTGGCCACCGGGATGGATGATGGCGTTGAAGGCATCGAACAGCCCGGCGGCCTGCAGGGCGCGTTGCCCGTTGTGCTCGTGGATGTCGAGCATGCCGCCCTGCGCGCGGGCATCCCGCGATGGCTCGGCTTCGTAGACGGTGGAGGCGATGCCGTGCACGTGCAGGATGCGCGCAAGCGCGAGGCCCCCGAGGCCCGCGCCTACGATCACGATGTTGCGGCTCATGCAGATACCCTCGAAGACAGACTGGAACGTCATTCCATCATATTGGAATGACGTTCCAGAGCTGTCAAGATGCGTGCATGAACACACCCGCAAGCAGCAACCGCCGAGCGAGCGCACTCACCCGCGAACGAATCATCCAGGCGGCCGTGGCCCTGCTCGACGAGAGCGGCGAGCCGGGGCTGACCTTCCGGGCGCTGGCGCAACGGCTGGAAACCGGAGCTGGTGCCATCTACTGGCACATCGACGACAAGCGCGATCTGGTGCTGGCCGCCTGCGATCTGTTCATCGGTCCGGCGGTACAGGTGCCGACAGATGACGCACCAGACGCGCGTATCCGTGCGATCGCCATCGGCCTGTTCGACGCCATGGAGGCGCACCCGTGGATGGGCGCCGCGCTTGCTGTCGCGGCGGGCGAACTACCGCTGGTTCGCATCCTGGAAGCGCTGGGCCAGCAGGTGCGTGCCCTGGGCGTGGAGGAAGCCGACCAGTGGTCAACCACGCAGGCGCTGATGAGTTACATCCTGGGCGTTGGCGGCCAGCATGCCGCGCGCGCGCAGCTGGCGCGTCAGCAGAACCTGCAGCGCACACGCGCGCTGACCGAGGTTGCGCAGCGCTGGACTGAGTTGGACGCTGATGCCTATCCGTTCACCCAGAGCATGGCGGCGCAGTTGCCGCACCATGATGATCGGGCGGACTTCATTTTGGGTGTTGATCTGATATTGAGTGGTATTGCCCAGCGGATTGGCTGAGCCGCTACAGACATCGCCGGGCAGCGTCCTGAAAACGCGCCCCACGAAGGACTGAGACGTTCTTTGATTCGCCGGGCCTGGACGCCATTAACGCCGACTGCGGTTTAGACCGTCGCTTCTGGCACGCTGCGGCCGTGCTCCACGCAACCGCTTCGCGTAGTAGCGCCATGACGCGCTAGGAAAAGTTGGAATTCATCGACTGCCTGTGCTGGTCCCATGCAGGCGGACGAATAGACTCCGGTGCCCGCTACTGGCCATGGAGAAGACGCGTGCAGACCGGAATTTCAATCTTGAACCCCCGTGTCGTCGCCGACCTAGGAGAACTGCGATCACAGTTCCTGGATGCAGCTCCCTATCGTCACGTGGTGATCGACGACTTCCTGGAAGCCGACTTCGCGGCGCTTCTCGCAGAAGCATTCCCCGCCTTCGAGCAAGGAAATTCGATGGGAGACGATGGGAGGCCAGGTGGCAAGTCCACGCTGGAAGACATCCGCTCCCTTGGTCCCGCCTATCGGCGGTTGGACGACGCTATCAGCAGTCCGGAGTTTCTGCGAACGCTCTCCCGGCTGACAGGTATCGAGAATCTCATCCATGACCCGTGGTATCTAGGTGGGGGAACGCATGAATCGCGAAATGGGACCAGCCTTGACCCGCACATTGATGCGAATTTCCATCCTGTGGAACGTTGGCATCGTCGCCTAAATGTTGTGCTCTATCTCAACCCGGAGTGGGAAGACAGCTGGGGCGGCAACTTCGAGCTCTTCCAGGACCCAATGTCGACTTCGAAGGCGGACCGTCTGGTAGTACCCCTGTACAACCGCTGTGCGATCTTCGAGACTTCCGAGCATTCCTGGCATGGCTTCAATCAGATCTGCCTGCCGCAGGAGAATCAGCATGTTACTCGCAGATCCATTGCGCTCTTCTTCTACACCACAGGACGCCCTGCTGCTGAAACAGTTGGTCGGCACACCGTTCACTATGTGAAGCGACAGCTGCCAGAACACTTCGCGGCTGGCTACGTCCTCAGCGCGCACGACGTCGCTTGCGTACACGAGGCGGTCGCACAACGGGACGCACAGATCCGTCAGCTCCATGACGAGAATGCTGCCCTTCGAAGTGCACAGGATGCCGGCGTTGGCGGCGCGCTGCTCTACTGGGCAAAGCGCGCCTTTCTTCAACTGCGTCTGAGGCGGTAAGCCCAGCATCAGAGACGGATTCCGAGTGGATGACGGAAGGCAAGGATCCGCCATGCCAGTGCTGGAACGCCTGGTACCAAGCGTTCCAGCACTCGGAACGATGAAACTTGGCGGCCGCCAGTGAAATCCATGAGCGCGCGCGTCGAGCTGCTTTGACCAACCCGACGAAGTGAATTGCGGAGCGGACCTTGTTCTGCGGAGCAAAGAAAAGGCGCCTTTCGGCGCCTAAGTCGTTGAATGCATTGGTGGGCCGTGATGGATTCGAACCATCGACCAAAAGATTAAAAGTCTTCTGCTCTACCGACTGAGCTAACGGCCCGTGCATGCCCTGCCTTTCGGCGGGGTCGGCATTTTAACCTAATTTGATGGCTGGGTGGGAAGGCAAAAGCGTGCGAACCAACGGTTCGCACCCACCAAGAGCCGGTTCGCACCTACCAGAGCAGGTCGGTAGCGCCGGGCCATGCCCGGCGGAGAGCGTGCGAACCAACGGTTCGCACCCACCGAGGGGCGGTTACGCGTACAGCGTCGGGTCGGCTACGCCGGCATCGGTGAAGCCCTGCGCGCGCAGGCGGCAGGCATCGCAGTGGCCGCAAGCAGCGCCGTTGGCGTCGGCGTTGTAGCAGGAGACGGTCAGGCCGAAATCCACGCCCAGGCGCACGCCTTCGCTGACGATCTGCGCCTTGCTCAGGAACTGCAGCGGCGCGTGCACGGTGATGCCCGCCCCTTCCACGCCCGACTTGGTGGCCAGGTTGGCCAGCGCCTGGAAGGCGGCGATGAACTCGGGGCGGCAATCCGGGTAGCCCGAATAGTCCACCGCGTTGACGCCGCAGAAGATGTCGTTGGCGCCGAGTACTTCGGCCCAGCCCAGGGCCAGCGACAGCATGATGGTGTTGCGCGCCGGCACGTAGGTGACCGGGATGCCCTCGCCGCCCGCTTCGGGCACGTCGATGTCATCGGTCAGGGCCGAGCCGCCGATGCTGCGCAGGTCCACGTCCACGGTCTTGTGGGCGATCACGCCCTGGGCCTTGGCCACGCGCACGGCGGCGTCCAGCTCGGAGGTGTGGCGCTGGCCATAGCGCACGCTCAGGGCATGCACGGCGAAGCCCTGTTCCTGGGCCATGGCGATGACGGCGGCTGAATCCATGCCGCCGGAGAGAAGCACGACTGCCTTCTTCATGGGTAAAACATCCGGTTGGGAGGGGAAAGCCAGCACGCTGTCCCGCGCCGGAACTACATCAGGGCACCACGCCCGGGCTCACCGGCCCGGCTCGTCGTTCCACAGAATCTTGTGCAGCTGCATCTGGAAGCGCACCGGCAGCCGGTCTTCGACGATCCAGTCGGCCAGCTGGCGCGCGGTGATTTCGCCCTTGCTGGGCGAGAAGAACACGGTGCAGCGCTTCACCAGCTCGTGCTCGACCAGCATGCCCTTGGCCCAGTCGTAATCTTCTCGGCTGCAGATGACGAACTTGATCTGGTCGCGGGCGGTCAGCAGCGGCAGGTTTTCCAGACGGTTGCGCGCAGCTTCGGCCGAGCCCGGGGTCTTGATGTCCACGACGCGCGACACACGCGGGTCGACCGCGCTGACGTCCAGCGCGCCGGAGGTTTCCAGCGAGACGTCCATGCCGGCATCGCAGAGCTTCTGCAGCAGTACCAGGCAGCGCTTCTGCGCCAGCGGCTCGCCGCCGGTCACACAGACATGGCGCACGCCCTGGGCCAGGACCTCGGCCACGATGTCGTCGATATCCCACCAGGTGCCGCCGTGGAAGGCGTAGGCCGTGTCGCAGTAGTTGCAGCGCAGCGGGCAGCCGGTCAGGCGCACGAACACGGTCGGCCAGCCGGCCGTATCGGCTTCGCCCTGCAGCGAGGTGAAGATCTCGGTGATCTTCAGCCGGGGCAGCGGCGACTGCACGATTTCGCTGGGGGTAGCGACGGCGGCGGACAGGGGAACGGCGGTCATGGCGGGGACTTCTTCATGGAACACGTGGCGGGGGGCTAACGTGGCTGGTAACGAATGCAGCCGAGCATGGCTCGGCTCTACAACAGGCAACCGGGCAGCATTACCGCCGCCGGAAACGAAAGCAGCCGAGCATGGGCTCGGCTCTACAGGTTGCGTATTGTACGCCGGGTCAGCGGATCAGCGGATCTGCTTGCCCAGGCGGATCGACTGCAGGCGGTCCTGCGCGGTGCGCGCGGCGTCCGAGCCCGGGTACTGCGCCACGACGGTTTCCAGGGTCTGCTGGGCCTGGTCGACCTTGCCTTCGCCATACAGCGAGAGGCCAACCTTTAGCAGGCCGCCGGAGGCCTTGTCGTGGGTGGGATAACGCGAGATCAGTTCGCGGAACTGCGTCTCGGCCATCGGGAAATTGCGGGTAGCGTAGTAGCTCTCACCCAGCCAGTACAGCGCATTGGGGGTGTAGACGCCGTTCGGGTACAGCTCCAGGAAGCTCAGGAACAGCTGCGCCGAATCGTCGTACTTGCCAGCCTTGAGGGCATCGAAGGCGACGTTGTACGAGGTGCGTTCGTCACCGGTCGCCGCAAGGCTGCCCGGGTCGCCATGCACCGAAGGCGGCCGCTCGGAAGTGGCCGCTGCAGTGGGCTGTGCCGGGGCCGCAGGGGCCGTCGACGAGGTGGCTGGAACAGGCGGCAGGGCCGGCGCTGCATTGCCCCCTTCCAACCGGTTCAGGCGGCTGTCCAGATCCAGGTACTGGTCCTGGGCGGACTGCTTGAGCTGGGCGTTTTCGTGCTGGATCTGCTCGAGGGTCGACTGCAGGCTGGTGACCTGCTGCCGCAGCTGATTGATCTGGTTCAACAGGTCCTGGTTGGCACTGTTGTTGTACATCTGCTGCTCGAGGGAACCGACCCGGTCGGCCAGGCTCTGCCGCTGTGCATGCGCCGGTGCGGCAGCCACGAGGGCTGCCGCAACGACCAGCATCAGTCTGATGCCAATGCGCATGGATTACTGCGCGGTGTAGACGATTTCGACGCGACGGTTCTGCGACCAGCAGGACTCGGCCGACTCGGTGCAGACCGGACGCTCTTCACCGTAGGACACGACGGTCAGCTGAGAAGCCGAGCCACCATTGGCCTGCAGGGCCGAGTTGACGCCATTGCCACGACGCTCGCCCAGAGCCTGGTTGTACGCGCGCGAACCACGCTCGTCGGTGTGACCCTGCAGGGTGATGCGCGAGGACGGACGGTCACGCAGGTACTTGGCGTGGCAAGCCATGATGGCCTGGAATTCCGGCTTCACTTCTTCCTTGTCCAGGTCGAAGTAGACAACGCGCTGGCGCAGGCAGGCGTCGGTGTCCAGGTCACCCGGGCCGTACAGGCCGGAGGTGGCCGGAGCGGTCGGAGCGGTGGTCGAACCGGTGTCGACCGGGGCTGCCGGCTCTTCCTTCACCTTCTTCGAGCAACCGGCCAGGACGGCCACAGACAGCAGGGAAACAAGCAGAACGCGGGTGGACTTGTTCATGGCGATACCTTTGTGGCTCCTAGGCCGATGAGGGGTCAATACAGCGAAAATATTAACACTCTTTTAGCGTTGAGTACGGTATGGCGACCAAGACGGTTCGCGCACGTCACCATCGGCCAGCACCAGGCGCTGGCGGACGCGCCCATCGGCCGACACGGCATACAGCACACCACGACCACCTTCGCGTGCGGCGTACAGCACCATGCTGGCGTTCGGGGCGAAGCTCGGCGACTCGTCCAGCGAGCCGACCGACAGGGTGTTCCAGCGTGGCGAGCCAAGCGAGCTGTCCATTACAGCGATTTTGTAACTGTTGCCCGAGCCCTGTGCCACGGCGATCTTCTTGCCGTCATAGGACACCGAGGGCTTGGCGTTGTAGTTGCCCTGGAAGGTCACGCGCTCGGCACTGCCGCCGCCGGCGCCCACCTTGTAGACCTGCGGACGGCCGCCGCGGTCGGAGGTGAAGTACACCGCGCTGCCGTCCGGCGCCCAGGTCGGCTCGGTGTCGATGGCGAAGTGGTTGGTCAGCTGGGTCAGCTGCTTGCTGCCCAGGTCCATCACGTAGATCTCCGGGTTGCCCGAGCGCGACAGGGTCAGGGCCAGCTTGCGGCCGTCCGGCGAGAAGGCCGGGGCGCTGTTGATGCCGCGGAAGCTGGTGACCAGCTCACGGGCGCCGGTGGAGATGTTCTGGATGTAGATGGCGGAGTTGCCACGCTCGAAGCTGACGTAGGCCAGCTTGCCGCCATCCGGGCTCCACGACGGCGACAGCAGCGGCTCGGCCGAGCGGACGATGGTCTGCGGGTTGTAGCCATCCGAGTCGGCGACCATCAGCGCGTAACGCATGGCATCGCCCTTGCCGCTGGCGGTGACATAGGCGATTCGGGTCCAGAAGGCGCCGCGCACACCGGTGATCTTCTCGTAGATGGCATCGGCCATCTGGTGGGCCACGTCGCGCATGGCGTTGCCACGTGCGGTCATGGCCAGGCCGAGCAGGCGCTCGCCCTTGGGCACGTCGAACAGTTCGTACTCGACGCGGTAGGCGCCGGCACCGGCGTCGATGACGCGGCCGACGACGATGTAGTTCTGCTTCAACGCGCGCCAGGTCGGGAACTGGATCTCGCCGCCACGGGTCGGCTTTTCCACGATCTGCGCTTCGGGCAGCGTGCGGAACTGGCCCGAACGCTCCAGGTCGGCGCGGACGACGCCGGCCACATCCGTCTGCGGGGCGCCGGCCGAACCCTGGTAGGGCATCGGGACCACGGTGATCGGCAGCGCGGAGGCATTGCCGCCGATGATGTCGATATCCAGCCCCTTCTGCTGCGCGACGGCAGCGAAAGGCAACAACAGGGCCGCAAACACGGCAAGCCAGCGAGGCATCTTCTTCATGGAGCGCTCAATAAAGGGGAAACCGGACAGATGGATAACAAAACGGGGGTGAACCGCTTCGCAATCATGAACCAAGGGTACGTGAATTCCGGGTCAGTGCCAGCGTGCGCTCTCACACGCCGTTAACTTGGCAGCCACTTCAGGAAGGACCGGCCCCGCAGGGCCGACCGGCCACCGACCTCAGCGATCCTGGGCAGTGAAGGTGAAATTGATCGTGCGCGCGAACACCGACTCGAAGCCGCGATACGGCAGCGGCTGTGCGTTGAGCACGGCAGCCTCGATCGAACGCTTGCCAGCCTCGTCGTAGGGGCAGCTGCCGCTGACCGTCGCGCTGCGCACGGTGCCACCGGGCAGCTGGTTGATGGTGATCTGGCACTTCTGGCCCAGCGGTACGCTGTCCGGCCGGCTCCACGACGCCAGCACCTTGGCCTGGATGGCTGCGGCGTACTTCGCGGAAAGATCATCGCTGGTGCCACCGCCACCGGCGGCCGGCTGGGCGGCACCGGTGCTGCCGGCCGGGGTCGTGCCTGCGGCGTTGCGGGCGGCGGCTACCTGGCGCAGCTTCTGCTCGGCCAGCTTGGCTTCCTTCTCGGCCTGCTCACGCTTGGCCCGGATGTCGGCGATCTTCTTCTGCCGCTCGGCCTCGGCCTTGTCGGCCGCCACCTTCTGTTGGTCGGCGATCTTCTTCTTGGCGTCCTCTTCCTGCTGCTTGGCCAGGCGCGCCTTCTGCTCGGCTTCTTCCTGGCGCTTGCGTTCGGTCAGGTCGATCTGCTCCTGGCGGCGCTTGGCTTCCTGCTCCTGCTTGGCCTTCTCCTGCGAGATGGCCAGGGCATTGGCGGCTTCCTGGTCCTTGGTATCCGGCTGAGCGACGCGCTCCTGCGCCTGTTGCTGCTGCGGCGTGGGCGCGTCCTGCGGGCGCGGCTCCTCGATCGGCTGCGGCGGCGGGATGGTGTCTTCGGGCACGGGCACCGGCTCGGCGACCGGCTCGGGCAGGTCTTCCAGCTTTTCCGACTGGCGCAGGGCCTGGCGTGCGGCGGCGGCCTCGGAAGAGGACAGCGCCAGGCTGGCCTCGACCGCCGGGTCACCGGCGGCGGCTTCGGTGTTGCGCTCCGGCGACCACAGCCAGGCCACGATGAAGACCAGCGCGACCAGCACGTGCACCAGCACGGCCAGCGCCAGGGGCAGGCCCCAGCCCGGTTCCTGCTTGTGCGGCGGTGGCAGGGTGTCAGCGTGCATCGGTGGCCAGGCCTACCTTGTCGATCTTGGCGCGCTTGATGACATCCATCGCGTCGACGACCTTTTCATAGGCCACGGCACGGTCGGCGGCGACGATCACGCGCACGTCCTTGTCCTGTGCGGCGATGCCGGACAGACGGCCCAGCAGCTCCTCGGCGCTGACCGCGGTCGGCTCCTTGGCGTCGGGCAGCTTCAGACTCAGCTGGCCGTCCTGGCGGACCGAGACGACCACCGGGTCCTGCTTGCTTTCCAGCGCCTTGGCGTTGGACTGCGGCAGGTCGACATCGAAGCTCAGGGTAAGCAGCGGCGCGGTGACCATGAAGATGATCAACAGCACCAGCATGACGTCGATGTAGGGAACGACGTTGATTTCCGATTTCAGCTTGCGGCGCTTGCGGCGACCGATGGCAGCGGACATGGCTTGGACTCCCGGGTCAGTCGCTTACTCGTCGCCAGCGCTCTGGCGCTGCAGGATGGAGCTGAATTCTTCGGCGAAGGTCTCGAACCGCACCGACATGCGCTCGACGCGCGTGGTGAAGCGGTTGTAGGCCCACACCGCCGGGATCGCCACGAACAGGCCGATGGCGGTGGCGAACAGCGCTTCGGAGATACCCGGAGCGACGGCGGCGATACCTGCCTGGGCACCGCTGCTGATCATGTCGTGCATGGTCACCATGATGCCGAACACGGTACCGACCAGACCCACGTACGGGGCGGTGGAGCCGATGTTGGCCAGCAGTTCGAGGTTGCGCTCGAGCTGGTCCACTTCACGGGTGTAGGTGGTGCGCATGGCGCGCTGGGCGCCTTCCAGCTGCGCGCGGCCATCCAGGCGACGCTTGTCGCGCAGCCGGCTGTACTCTCGGAAACCGGATTCGAAGATGGCTTCCAGGCCGCCGACGTTGCGGCTGCGGTCGGTGGCCGAGCTGTACAGCTTGCCCAGGTCGGCGCCGGACCAGAAGCGGTTCTCGAACTCGTCCGCTTCGCGGGTGGCCTGCTTGAAGACGCGGGCCTTGCGGAAAATGATCACCCAGCTGACGAACGAGCCGATCAGCAGCAGCAGCACGATGAGCTTCACCGGCAGGCTGGCCTTGGCCATCAGTTCGAGGTAGTTGATGCCGCCGCCGGTGGTGGCCTGGGCAAGGGTCTGGGTCGCGGCGTTGCTGACATCGGCCGGCAGTGCCTCGGTGACCGTGGCCTGCAGGGCCAGGAGCGTTGCGATCATCCGTTGTTCCTCAAAGTTCGGATTCGGGGTGGAGGTAGGGTTGCAGCGCGGCAAGGACGGGTTCGTCCATGCCACGCGGGCGGAAACTGGCCGCGTCCAGTGCGGCGATGCGGACCTGGGCGGACAGCAGAAGCTCGCCGTCGCGCTCGACCCGCTGGTCGAAGACCATGCTGGCCTTCTTCAGCTGGACCAGGGTGGCGCTCACCTGCAGGGCGTCATCCAGCCGGGCCGGCTTGATGAAGTCCATCTGCATCGAACGCACCGCGAACACCATGCCGTGCTCGCTGCGCATGCGCTCCTGGCCGTAGCCCAGCGCGCGCATCCATTCGGTCCGGGCCCGTTCCATGAAGGCCACGTAGCGGGCGTGGTAGACCACCCCGCCAGCGTCCGTATCTTCCCAGTAAATGCGTGTCGGCCAACTGAATCGGAGCTCAACCGACATCGGGAACCTCCGCAAACAGATCCTGCGGCGGATTTTTCGGCTTCAGGCCCATGTGCCGGTAGGCCTTGTGGGTGGCCATGCGGCCGCGCGCGGTGCGCACCAGGAAGCCCTGCTGGATCAGGTAGGGTTCGACCACGTCTTCCAGGGTGCCGCGCTCCTCGGACAGGGCCGCGGCCAGCGATTCGATGCCCACCGGGCCGCCGTCGAAGTAGTCGACCATGGTCTTCAGCAGGCGCCGGTCGAGCTCGTCGAAGCCTTCCGGGTCGACCTTGAGCATCTTCATGGCGGCCTGGGCGACGGCTTCGTCGATGTGGCCGCCGGCCTTGACCTGGGCATAGTCGCGCACGCGGCGCAGCAGGCGGTTGGCGATACGCGGGGTGCCACGCGCGCGGCGGGCGATCTCCCCTGCCCCGTCGGCGGTGCAGTCGATGGCCAGGATGGCCGCCGAACGGCGCACGATGCGGGTCAGTTCCTCGACGCTGTAGAACTCCAGGCGTTGGACGATGCCGAAGCGGTCGCGCAGCGGCGCGGTCAGCAGGCCGGCACGGGTGGTGGCGCCGATCAGGGTGAACGGCGGCAGGTCGATCTTGATCGAGCGGGCCGCAGGGCCTTCACCGATCATGATGTCGATCTGGAAATCTTCCATCGCCGGGTACAGCACTTCCTCGACCACCGGCGACAGGCGGTGGATTTCATCGATGAAGAGCACGTCGTGCGGCTGCAGGTTGGTCAGCAGCGCGGCGAGGTCGCCGGCCTTTTCGATGACCGGGCCGGAGGTCACCCGCAGCGCGACGCCCAGTTCGTTGGCGATGACATGGCTGAGGGTGGTCTTGCCGAGGCCTGGCGGACCGAAGATCAGCACGTGGTCGAGCGCGTCGCCACGGGCCTTGGCCGCTTCGATGTAGATTTCCAGCTGCTCGCGCACCGGCGCCTGGCCGAGGTAATCGGCCAGTCGCTTGGGTCGGATGCTGGCGTCGGCGGCGTCATCCTCGCGGGTAGCGCCGGCGCCGATGATGCGATCGTCGGTCATGTGCTGATTATGCGGCAAAAGTACGGGTTTCGGCCGGGCTGCGCCCGGCACCCGCAGAGGCCGAAGCAACGTCAAAGGCCGAAGCAGAAGCGGGCATGCCGCGGGATGGCGGGGTGGGTCCGGTTGAGGGGGACGCCGTAAACCCATCCATGGGGGCTTGGTCGCGGCATCCATGCCGCTCACACCCCCTCAACC